>JAFGRR010000036.1 GCA_016935035.1 Phycisphaerae bacterium
GATTGCTGGGGAGTGGGGACTGTTGCCAGGGTGTGGCCCCGATGGACTAGACAACCAGTGTGCATCGCCGCCGTGAGGCGCGCGGGCGCGAATTGTCGCATCTCATCAAGCTATGCCCCGTGTTGCTATAATGGTGGATCGGCAAACCTACTGCCACGAGGTGACAGAATGCAGATGCGTACGCGGCGGCAAACGGCATTCACGCTGATCGAGTTGTTAGTGGTCATCGCGATCATCAGCCTGCTCGTGAGCATTCTGCTCCCAGCCTTGTCGTACGCTCGACAGCAGGGACGGGCCATCAAGTGCCTGGCGAACATGCGCACGCTGGGGCAGGGGCTGATCCTGTATCAGGCCGACAACAACGACATCTTCGTCCCAAGCCGCCTGCCCAAGATGGCAGGCAATAGCTGCGAGCCTTATGCCACCCTCTTCGGGCAACGCAAGTACCGACCGACCTTCATGGCCCTGCTGAGCGCGGCCTTCGGCGTGCCGCCCTTCGATGATCCGCAGGCCTGCAAGAACACGAAGGATCGTTTCGGCGAGGATGGCGATCGCCAGAACTACACCTCCGGCGCCTACGTCTGTCCGAGCGTGCCGACCTGGACCGACGAGCGCAACGGCTGCTACGCATACAACTACCAGTTCCTGGGCAACTCGCGGCGCTACAGCGAGAGTGATACGGCCTCGCCGTTCAAGAACTGGCCGGTACGTGCCACTGAGATCAAGCTGCCCGGGCGGACCGTGGCGGCCGGCGATGGCATGGGCACCGCGGCCTGGTTTGCCCCGGAAGACCGCAAGCCCTACGACAACAACTCCAAGGACGATGACCGCTTCGGCAACGAGGGCTTCAATCTCGATCCGCCGTGGGTCGAGGCTGCCAACGGCGAGATGGCCAACTGGGACAGTTCGCCCCAGTCGCGCACCGCCGTCGATCCACGCCACCGTGGCCGCGGCAACATTGTCTGGGCTGATGGACACGCCAACGACATGACGCTCGAAAAGCTCGGCTACGAGGAAGCCACCAACGGCGGCGTCAGCTACGACGGTGAGAACATCCTCTGGACCGGCAACGGCCGCGACGAGCCCTGGTTGCAGAAGCTGTAGCGTCAGGCCTCAGTGCCTGGTGTCTTCTATCGTGCGCGATACCCCCCTGTAGCGGCCGACGGCTCGTCGGCCATCTTCCAATGCTGTCAACTAGCTCTCCGGCTCCGCCAGCGACGATGGCTCGCGTACGACCAACTTGCCCTGGTCATACTGCACGAGATAGCGCAGGGGGTCATCACCGAGGCCTGCGTAACTGAGTTTCGGCGTGTCACCGCGATGGTCGGCAATGTACAGGCCGCAGGGCAACTCCGTGTCCCGCCCCGTTCGGTTAAGTGTTACCACCGCCGTTACGATGTACAGCGTTGGACTGGCCGGCGCGTGATGGTGGATATCCAGCTCGACGCGCCGCGTTTGCAGCCGGGCACTCACCATCGCCACGAACAAGCCGCGCTCGTCGGCTGAAATCCGTCCGAGATCGGCCAGCGCCGCCAGGCGGTCATGACCCTCGGAGCCGAACGCCTCGCGCAGATCATCGGCGAACGGCAGCTTGCTCCCGCCCATCAGCGCATGCAGCGCCCCGCAAGCCGTCGACTCCGTCTCGTATCGGTTCATCCGTCCGTAGTACGGCACCGCCCGACTGTCATCGACGGCCACGTGTGCGTTGATCTTGACCACCAGCACCTTAAATGCGTCGCGCGACTCCGGCGTCGCGTAGTGATGTTCGGCTACGGCAATTGCCCCGCGCTCGTATCGAGCGCCCAGGTTAGCCAGGCGAAAAGGTGTCTTGACGCCGAATTTCAACTCGGGCAGCAGACGCTGCACAAAGCACTTCTGGAACGAGTCGATGCACTCCCATTCCGACTCGTCGGCACACGTGATGTGCAGCGCGCCGACCGTCGGGGCGTTCAGCGCCAGCACTTCCCGGCACAGCGCCCGGTTGACGTTGTCGAGATCCTGCTCCACACCGAGTTGTTCGATAAGGCTTCGCATCATTGGCGTGCATCCCACGGGGCGTCGCGCTGGTCGCATGGCTCGGCACGCGGCGTGCCGTCGGCCCCACCGGCCAGGCGGGCTACCGCCGCTATAGCCGCTGCACGCCGCCGGGGTCAAGCCCCGGCGCCGCGTGCGCTACCCGGTCTGACAACTCGGATTCCGCGCGCGGCGGGTTTCGCGTGGGCCCCGGGCTGCTATGATCGCGCGCTGGCTGCCGGGCACGTCGCATGCAAGTTCGATCTGGTCATCAGTGGCGGCCAAGCGCCAGTCGTAGTGAGGGCACATGAGAATTCGCCTAACCATGTTCAGGCTCATCACTGTCAGCCTTACACTTCTGTTGGCCGGGGCGTCTGGGTGTATTGACTCCGGGCGTTTTGACGCGCACATGCGGGCCCGGTGTTTTGATGTCCTGTGGGCGCGGTTGGAACGTGACTACGTGTATTTCGAGGTGCATGAGCATCTTGACGAGCTGCGCCAGCAGCATCGGCAGGCGGTCGTCACCGCCCCGACGCGCCGCGCCTACCTGATCGCCATGGCGAATCTCCTGGCCGAGCTTGACGACCCACACGTGCAGTTCCGCAACC
>JAFGRR010000001.1 GCA_016935035.1 Phycisphaerae bacterium
AAGCTCCAGGCTGACGCGCAACTGCTGCCCGGCGACAAGGACGGCGGCAAGCTCACGCTGGCGCTGGAGTGGGATCATGCCGCCACGGTTTGGAAGCCAGCGGCCGGCGGCGAACTGGTCGAGCACGGTCTGGCGTTGGCGGCCAGCATCACGCAGGCAGTGGTGGTTGAGAGCCTGGTGGCCAAATCCGCCGCGCTGCGGCCCCACCGGCCGGCCCTCGTGGTCGCGTTGCAACCCAGCGCCGAGGAACAGCACGCTCGACTTCCGCGCTCGCTCATCTACGGCACGCATATCAGCCTGCGCTCCGGCGATGACGCCGGCGAATTCGCCCTGGACCATCTGACCGTTGTCTGCGAACAGGTCGGCAAGGCGACGTTCGAGCTCGACTTGGCGGGAATCGAGAGCAAGCTGGCCGAAATCACACTGGGTGTGCAGGAGGGCTACCGCCAGGCGCTGCTGGCCGGCTTGCAGCGTTGGGCGGAGTCCGCCCCGGCACCGATGAAAATCAGCGTGGTGCCGGCGGCTGTGCGCGAGCCGACCGCGACTCTGCGTTTCGCTCTGAAGCCCAAGAGCGGCGCCGGCCAGACGATCACCGCCGACTGGGACGCCGCCTCGTTCGCATACGTGTTCAGCAAAGGCTGGCAAAAGGCCGCCGAACCGTTGCTCGGGTCGCCCCCAGACAATTTCGGTAAGGTCAAAGTGGAGTGCGTGTCGGCGGCCCGTGCCATGCCGGCGCGAAAGCCGATGGTCCTGGTCGGCGGCACAGTTGGCGTGCTGGCGGTCCTGAGCTTCGCGGTGTGGCACTTCGCCCTGCGCGGCCCATCGACCAACACGGTGGAACGTCAGGCGGCGCCGCCCACTATGACGGTCGCCACCAATGAACCCACGACAAGTGAGCCACGCATAGTAATCGAGCCACAGCCCGAGCCGGTGATCGAACCACCGCCGGACACGTCCGCGACCGCCATTGTGACCGCGAGCGACGCCAATGAGCCGACAGTCAAGCCCGACACCCCACCTGAGCCGGTAGGCCCGACGCCAGCAGAGTTGGCCCAGGAACTCAATGACTACCTTCGCGAGCGGCTACAGGGCGGCGCCGACGGCCGGCCCACTTTCGATGCGCTCTTCGCCACGCTACTGCCGCCCGAGTCGCTTCAGGCCGACGGACCCGCGCCAGCCGCCATCAACACGCTCAAGCAGCTTTCTTCGCTGCGGGGAATCTCGAATTACCAGCCGGCGGGCGAGTCACGCTTTACGTTCGACGTTCAGGTGGCACTCAAGGCTGACGCCGGCGGCCGCACGCAGACCTTTGTCATGCAACGCGGCGACGGTGCCTGGCTACCGAGCGCTGAGAACATGGCGAACTTGGACACGTTGGTGAGTGGCGCCCGCACGGCCCTGCTTTCGACGATTGCTGCCGCCGGCGATGAAATCCGACAAAGCCGCGATCAGGGCAGTCTGGTCACCGCACACCGTCGCCTCGACGGGATCACTGATGTTCTTGAGGCCTTGGCCGGCGCACCGGAGGCCGACGCGGTCCGCGCGTTGGGACAGTCGATTCCGCCAAGCTGGTCGCGAATACAGGCGGATTTCGCCGGTTATGAGGCCGTCGGCGGAATCGACGCGGCGACCGGCTACCCGCGCCAGTTGCGACGAGGCGCGGAAACCGCCCTGTCGCTCGTGTCGGTTCCTCCGGGCGATCCGCTCTGGAGCGAATTGCGCGGTCTGGGGGACGTGATTGAATCCGCCGACCCGCTGCACGGCAGCGTTCAGACGCCGACCGACAACCAGCCGTGGCGCATCTACTATATGGACTCCGCCGAACGCTCCGCGCAAAACACGTACGAACAGGCAGTCGCGCAATCCGACACACTCGGCCAACAACTGCCGACACGCGACGAATGGCTGCTGGCGGCGTTGAAACTGCGGGCTGCAGGGATGTCCGACCTGGCCGGCGGCCGCTATGAGTGGTGCGCCGACGACACTGGTGATCCCGCGTTGCACTGGGTGTGCGGCGGAGCCACGGTCTCGGTTGGCGGCCAGCCGCGCGTGCTGCCCCCGCCGCCGGCCGGAGACGATTTGGCGGCATGGTGGCGCTGGTTCAAGCACCCGCTGGTAATGCAGACTCGTTCCGGGAGTGATGATCTGACAGCCCTGCGCACGGTTATGCGCGTGTTTCCGCCAACGGGCGCATGAGCCGCCGCGGCCGTCGTGTTTTGTAAGCACGCTCCCATCGCGCGGCGCAGTAGCTGCCGATGAACTATGGCGGTTCGGCGAAAACACGCTTGCCGGTGTAGTGTCCGCCGATTATGGTTCCAGTGGCGCATCACGCCGTGGGTATTTCGGTTTGCGTGAGTGTCCATCGATTGCCGGCCGACTAGCATTATTTGTTCAAGGTGGTGCCGCGGGAGAGGTGGACGCGGGGTGTGAGCGCGCTGTGTAGCCGGCGCGTGCGGTCATCCGCCGGCGGTTTTTGAGGCGCGAAATGTCTGAACGGGTCGAACAGAAGCAGGGCCACGAGAAAGGCGGCTTGGCCGCGGAATTGCTGGAGCCGGTGCGTGCCGCTCTGGCCAAGGCACCGGAGAGCGAGCGCTACCGCGCGCTGGCGGCGTTCTTCAGCGATCTCGCTGACGGTCAGACCGGTGGCGGCGGCGCGGCGGCCGAGGCGGAACAACTCGCGGCCCTTTCCAAGAAACTCACTAGGTTGGGCGAGGAAAAGGCCCTGGTGGACGACGCGCTGGCCGAGGCCCGTGCCGATCTCGAACACGCCAACCGCCAAATCGAGGCGGACCGCGAGCGTGCCAAGGAGACCGAGCGCATCTCGACCGATCAGCGCACACGCCTGCGTGCCGCCCAACAGCAGGTTGACGAGCTCGAACAGCAGCTCATCGCCAAGAACTCTCAGTTGCACGAGGCCGACAGCGAGGTCGAGTCGCTGCGGGTCAAGCTCCAGCGTAGCGAGCTATCCGCCGGCGACACGTCACGCCTGGACAGCCTCGAAGATACCAAGCGCGAACTGGTGGAGCAGCTCGAACGGCTGCGTGCCGATCACGAGCAGTTGCGTGCCGACAAGGACGCCGAGATCGAACAGCTCAAGGCCGTGACGCTGGAGGCCGAGGCGGCCACGAGCAGCAGTTCAGACAAACTGCTGGCTGATCTGTGGGATCGTCTGGCGCGGGCCAAGCCGGCGCTGGCCCCGGGTGGCAAGGTGCCGACAGAGGCCGCGGCCCAACGCCTGTTCGAGGCATTCATCGAGCTGGCCTTCTTCGCGCACGATTTCGACCAGACGATGCGTCCGTTCCTGGGCAGCTTCGCCCGCTA
>JAFGRR010000037.1 GCA_016935035.1 Phycisphaerae bacterium
ATCCGCGGCGTGACCGTGGCGACGCAGGTGATCAAGGCGCTCGAAGAGCGTGGCTGGGTCGATGTCGTCGGCCACCGCGACACGCCCGGGCGTCCGGCGCTACTGGCGACCACCAAGAAATTCCTTGACGACCTCGGCCTGCGCAGCGTGACCGAACTGCCACCGCTGGAAATGATCAACCAAACCCTGGACCTGACCGATGCCCAACAAACCGCGTAATACGCCCTTCCGCCCCGCGTCGCCCGATTCGCGCCGCTCCCGCGCGCGCAAGCCGGTTGCCGATGACCTCGAAACGATGGAAGCGACGCCGGAAAAAATTCCCGCGAGGGACGAGCGTCGCAGTTCTTCCGGCCCGGAAAAACGCGGCCGGCATGCTGAAGTCGCTGTTAAGCCAGAGCGTCTGCACAAGCTGCTGGCGCAGAGCGGAGTCGGGTCGCGGCGGGAAATGGAGGAGTTGATCGCCGCCGGTCGCGTCACGGTGAATGGCGAAACGGCGCAGATCGGTCAGTCGGCGACATCGGCCGACCGGATCAAGGTCAATGGGCGCCTGGTCAATCTCAAGTTCTTCAGTCGTCCGCCGCGCATGATCATCTACCACAAGCCGGATGGCGAGATCGTTTCACGTGACGATCCGGACCATCGTCCGAGCGTGTTCAACTCGCTGCCGCGCCTCTCCGGTTCGCGCTGGGTGGCTGTCGGGCGCCTCGATTTCAATACCAGCGGGCTGCTGTTGTTCACCACCTCCGGCGAACTGGCGAATCATCTGATGCATCCGCGCAACAATCTGGTGCGCGAGTATGCGGTGCGCGTGCTCGGCGAGCTGTCTCTCGAAGCACAGCAACGGCTGTTGCAGGGGGTGGAGCTCGACGACGGCCCGGCCCAGTTTTCGACCTTGCAGGATGCCGGTGGCGATGGTGCCAATCATTGGTATCGCGTGTCGCTGTTCGAAGGACGCAACCGCGAGGTCCGCCGCATGTTCGAAGCAGTCGGCGTGACGGTCAGCCGTTTGATGCGGGTGCGCTACGGTCCGTTCGTCCTGCCGCCCAATCTCAAGCGCGGGCAGGTGCTCGAACTTGATGAGCGTGAAGTGCAGAAACTGATGGGCGAGTTAGGGATGGACGTTCCGCCGGTTGCACGCCGAGTCACGCCGCGCCGGGGAAAGTAGCGGCTCAGGATGCCGTGCGGCGGCTGACGGCGGCGGTACCCAGAGCGTTCATCCCGGCGATCAGGGCATCACGCAACGTGCGGAGTTCCTCGCAGCGTTGCTTCGCCGCGTCTGTCTCGCCCTTGGTGTGCAGGGCAACGATTTCGTGCGCGAGCTCGTGCACCTTGCTGTGTAGAACACCAACCTCGCGGAATTCGGGCGCCTGCCCGTAACGCCGTTTCCCATCGCCTTCAAACCACAGGCCGAAGCGGCATTTTATGGTGTCCAGCTCGGGCTGGGTGATCTCCGCGGCGGCGAGGGCGTCCTCCAGTTGCTTCATCCAGTTCCTGTGGTCGACTTCCGCATACGTGATCGGCAACTCGTCGCGCTGGGGGAACGCGTTGCGTGGATCTGACCATGCCGGATGAGGATGCCACCCGGCGATCCAGCCCGGCAAGTCGTCGGCGGGCATCGGACGGGCGATGCCATAGCCTTGTGCGAGGTCGCAGCCGAGACGGAGCAGCAGTTCGCCGTGTTCGGACGTTTCGACGCCTTCGGCGATTACGGTGCGGCGGAAGGCGGTTGCCAGGCCGATGACTCCTTCGACGATGGCCAAGTCGCCGAGGTCCCAGAGCATGTCGCGGACGAAGCTCTGGTCGATCTTGAGGACGCTCGCCGGCAGCCGTCGCAAATAGGTCAGGGACGAGTAGCCGGTGCCGAAATCGTCGAGGGAAAAGCGGACGCCGAGTGCCTGGCAGTCTTCGATCAGTTGGGATATCTGTGTCACGCCTTCGAGCGCGGCGGATTCGACGACCTCCAGTTCGAGTCTGTCCGGGTGGATTTCCGGGTAGGCGGCCAGCATGTTGCGCAACCGGGGGAGGAAGTCGTTCTGCTGGAGGTGGTTGGCCGCGACGTTGACGCTGACGGCGAGGTCGAGCCCCTGTCTCCTCCATTCAACCATCTGTGCCAGCGCAGTACCGATGACCCAGTCGCCGACACGTATCGCCAGTTCGCTGCCCTCGATCAGCGGCAGGAATTCGCCGGGCGCCAGCACGCCACGTTCCGGGTGCTGCCAGCGGATCAGTGCTTCGGCACCGATCACGGCGCCGGTCCGCATGTTGACCTTGGGCTGGAAGAACAGGACGAATTCGTTGTTCGCCAAAGCTTCGTCGATACGCCGCAAGCTTTTCTGGTGAGACCGGGTCAGGCGGTCTTCTTCCGGGTCGAACAGCTGGTAGCGATTTTTTCCCGCCTGTTTTGCCTGGTACATGGCCTGATCGGCGTGGCGCAGCAGTGTGTCGGCGTCGCAATTGTCCTGCGGAAAAAGCGTGACGCCGAGACTGGCCGAGAGTTGCAGGGTGTGCTGGCGGATCTTCACCGGCGAAGCGGCCGCCTGCAGGAGGCGTGACAGCACGGCATCACATTCACCGCGGGTTTCCAGGTCGGTGAGTACCGCCACGAACTCGTCACCGCCCAGTCGTGCCAGCGTGTCGCCTTCGCGCAGGGTATCGCGCAGGCGCTGTGCGATGGCGATCAGCAACTGGTCGCCGGTTTCGTGGCCGTGCGCGTCGTTGACCTCCTTGAAGCCGTCGAT
>JAFGRR010000338.1 GCA_016935035.1 Phycisphaerae bacterium
CTGGCACGCGGTGAGCTGCGCTGCATCGGTGCGACAACGCTGGAGGAATATCGGCAGAACGTCGAAAAGGACAAGGCGCTCGAAAGGCGTTTCCAGACGATCTATGTGGGTGAGCCGAGCGTTGAGGACACCATCGCCATCCTGCGCGGGCTGAAACCACGCTACGACGCGCACCACGGCGTGCGGATTCAGGATGCGGCATTGGTGGCGGCGGCGACGTTATCTCGGCGGTACATCACGGATCGGCAGTTGCCGGACAAGGCGATTGACCTGGTCGACGAGGCTGCGTCACGGCTGCGCATCGAGAACGACTCGCTGCCGAGCGAGTTGGACGAGTTACGCCGGCGGCTGATGCAGCTCGAAATCGAGCGCGAGGCCCTGAAGAAGGAAAAGGACGCCGGCAGCAAGAAGCGACTGGCGGACATCGAGAAGACCATCGCCGAGTTGAAGGAGCGCGACGGCGAACTGACGGCCCAGTGGCAGAATGAGAAGAACGCCATCGAGGCCATCAAGTCCATCAAGCAGGAGATTGACGCCAAGCAGACGCAGCTAGACGAGGCGCAGCGCGGCGGGCAGCTCGAGACGGCGGCCCGGATTCGCTACGGCGAATTGCCGGCGCTGGAGGCCAACCTGCGCGAGCGCGAACAGAAGTTGACGGCGCTACACGAAAGCGGGCAGGGCATGCTGCGCGAGGAAGTCACCGCCGAGGAAATCGCGGAGGTGGTCAGCAAATGGACCGGCGTGCCGGTGTCGCGGCTGCTCGAGGGCGAGAAGGAGAAGCTGGTCCGCATGGAAGAGCGGCTGCATGAACGCGTCATCGGGCAGGATGAGGCGGTGCGCGCGGTGTCCGACGCGGTGCGGCGGTCGCGGGCCGGCCTGGGCGATCCGAATCGGCCGATCGGCAGCTTCCTGTTCCTGGGACCGACCGGCGTCGGCAAGACCGAGTTGTGCAAGGCGCTGGCGGAGTATCTGTTCGACGACGAGTCGGCGTTCGTTCGCATTGACATGAGCGAGTTCATGGAGCAGCACTCCGTCGCGCGGCTGATCGGTGCGCCGCCGGGATACGTCGGCTATGAAGAGGGTGGGCGGCTGACCGAGGCGGTGCACCGGCGGCCGTACAGCGTGATTTTGCTCGACGAGATCGAGAAGGCGCATCCGGACGTGTTCAACGTGCTGCTGCAAGTGCTCGACGATGGGCGGCTGACCGACGGGCATGGGCGGACGGTTGACTTCCGCAACACAACCGTCGTGATGACCAGCAACATCGGTTCGCAGCACATTCAGGAGATCGCCGAGCAAGCGGGGCGACGCAATGTAGCGTCCGATCGCAGCGATGCAGCGTCCGCCCCCCGTGGCGGACGTAGTATTGAGCAGGCCTCCGACGCCCGTGGCGACGATGCCCTGACCGACGTAGAGATCGAAATGAGAGTGCGCGAGGATCTGAAGCGGCATTTTCGGCCGGAGTTCCTCAACCGCATCGACGAGACGATCATCTTCCATCGCCTGTCGCGCGAGAACCTGCGGACGATCGCGGATTTACAGATCCGCCATCTGCGTCAGCGCCTGGCGTCGCGGAACATGAAGCTGACGCTGACCGAAGCGGCCGCCGACCGGCTGGCCCGCGACGGCTATGACCCGATCTACGGTGCCCGCCCGCTGAAGCGGCTGATCCAGCAAATGATAGAAAACCCGCTGGCCAAACGCATCCTGGCGGGCGAGTTCGGCGAGGGGGATGAGATCAAGGTGGACGTGGGGGGAGATGGGTTGGTGTTTGTTAAGGCGCCGGCAGCGCGCCTTGGCTAATGCCTTTGAGCGTTGGGACTCACTCGGTAGGACGTATGTCGTGCATAGCCAGGCTGGTGATCAGCGCGGTGGGGGGGCGCTCAGCCGTGCGCACATGAGGCTTGCCGCTGCACGTCGAAAAAGAAAGGCAGGCGCCTTGTGGGGCGTCTGCCTGGTACTTACGTCTTACGAACTGGGCGCGTTATCGGCGCCGCAGGAGGGCGAGCCCACCCATGACCAGCAGCCCGAGCGAAGCGGGCTCCGGCGTGGGGATTTGCTCGAAGCAGAACGACGCGCTCCCGGCGAACTGCATCTTGGCAGAGAAGTCGCCGATTCCGCCGATCAGGATCTCGGTCCCTGACCCGCCGTAGTAATAGTCGACGGAACCGATCCACTCACTGCCGACCTGCGTCGGCTGCGTGATCACCGGCGTGAGCCAGCCGGCGGGGCCGGCTGCCTCCACGATGGTGAACGTGTTGTTCAACGTGATGTTGATGTGGTAGTCGGTCCAGACGAACGTCGTGTCGTTCTCGACTTCCTTTATGACCCATGCATACGGATCCACCTCACTGTCCGCGAAAAACTCCGGGAAGATGTGCGCGGGGCCCCAGTGCTGTGTTTCCGGCACGGTCATCGTCGCGGTCTCGGTCCCGGCGTCCCAGGTCCAATCCCACGCGCCCATCGTGACGGCGCCGTCGCCGTCATCCGTGCAACTGGCGTCGATGATTGCCGCGTTCGCCAGCGATGCTGCGGCCAGCACCGCCAGCCCGGTGATGACAAAACGTGTCTTCATTCCACCTCCTCCGCGCCGAGCGCGCTTTCCTGACCTCGTGATTGGACAAGATGCGGGCGCCGACATTCGGGCACGCACATGTTGCCCAAGCAACCGTTATAGTATCATTCTGCGGCAACCAGAGCAAGCTTGTTCTTATGGGTCGCTAACGAACGTCCGGCGATGCGGGCCGGCTGCGAATGACTGGGTGTAACATATTGTGAAATATGTGGTTGCGCATCTTATGCGGTGTGGCCGGCCGGTGTGGGCGTGGTCGATCCGGTCACGCCATGTCTGTCTGCGGTGCGGGAGGTTGCGCCGAGGCAGTGTAGGCGCCTGGCGGCTTGGCCAGACCGCGTCGGTCTTCAGTATGTACCGCGATGGGGACCACTATGGCGGTGGCCATGATCGTGCTGCTGACGAGAAGACTGTGGAAGTCGGCCAGGCCAAGGGGATACTGGGCGGTGCCAGAACCCCCGTCAAAACGGGTGTGCGCTCAGTCACGACGTGCACCTCAACCGGGGATGTGCACCGACGGTGTCGCGCACTCGGTCGCGGGCGTGTGTTTCGCCGCCGAATCCCTCTGTTGGGTAGTGCAATTAAGGGCCAACTAACAGAAAACCAGCGTGCCGAGACATCTATCACTGAGACGGCGACCGTGGCGGGGACGACGGCCCGCGGTCAGCGCGGTAGGGTGGTTCTGTCAGGGGGTTACGGCGCTAAAGACCGGTCCACCCAGATGAGCCGTCGCAGGTGGTTTGCTGAATATCGTGCGGCGCTGGTCGTGGAGGGCCTGTTTCAGACGCGCGAAACGCAGCACGATGAAAAGCCAGAGCAGGAGCAGCGCGTAGGTTAGTGTTGGTGTTGCCAACAGCGTCAACCAACTCGGTAGTTGCAGGTCAAACTGTTGCACCGGCCAGACCGTCAACAACAGCGCGGCCAGGCCAAACCATGCGAGATCTATGACGCGCGCATTTCGTTGGCGCAACAGCACCGGCAGCGTGGCGGCCAGCGGCACCAGCGCCAGAACGCCGTGGTGCGTCCAGGTGATTGGCGATGTCAACAGGACAACCGGGACCAGGGCGGCCAGGCTCTCGGCGGTGCTCAGTTCGCGGCGCCGGTACAGCAGCCAGGCGGATGTGCCCGCCCACAGCGCGAGCGCGAATGTCCAGCGGATGCGGCCGGCCGTCGCGCGGCCGACGTCGGTCCACGGTTGCAGGGCGGCGTTGTCGTCGGGGTTCTGGACCAGGGCACGCAGTATGTAGCCGTGCAGACTCATGTTCTCGGCACTGATCATCGAGCCGAGATTGTCAGGCTGCTGCTTCAGGTTGGCCTGCCACTGGCTGAACACGGTGTCGCCGAGGGCGGCGTACGAGGTGCCCATGAGGGCCAGCACGGTGAGTCCACTGGCGAGCGTAGCCTTCCAGTCGCGACGCAGGATGAAGGCGAGCACCAGGGCTGCGGGGGTGATCTTGGCGATGGCCGCTAGGCCGACGAACACGCCGGCCCAGATC
>JAFGRR010000339.1 GCA_016935035.1 Phycisphaerae bacterium
GCGACGATCGTCATGTTGATCTTGAAATCACTGATCAGCAACGCGTTCCCGATCGGGTGATCAACGCCACCAAGCCAGCCACTGAAGCCCACGAACGCCAACGCGATCAGGGCGTCGTGGATCAGCGCGGAGACCGCGGCCACGCCGTAGATCGGCCGTCCGAAGCGAATCCACACGTAGCCGATGATCATCGCCCACGCCAACAGCAGCGCCACCGACGCCTGCCGCGTGGACTGCGCCGCAATCTGCGGCTTGAACTGCATCACCCGGCGCAAGGTCTGCTCCGTCGACAACGCAGTCTGCACCAGCGAAAGCTGGCCTTTGGCGAAGTCCGTCCACCAAGCCTCGGGATCCACGCTGTAAAGCACGTCCGGGTCCACGCTGACCACCACGACGCCGCGATACAGCGGCCGGCCCTCGTCATCGACTTCCTCACCGGCCCGCTCGATCCCCAGTACGTCAAAGTCCCGCCGCGGCTGATCCGCGTAGTCGGGTTTAAAGTACATGTTGCCAATCCGCGTCCGCAGCGCGTCGAGCGATTGCGGCGGATCGAGCTGATCCAGGTATATCGCCGCCCCGCCGAGGTAGTCCGTCACGCTGGCGTTTACGCCCAGCGGCAACCCTGGCACGACGTCAGCCAGGTTGCGCGCGGTGATCGGGTACGGCCGGTCGCCGGCACCGCGGAACGCATACTGGACGCTCGGTTGGATCTTCATGTGCTCGCCGAGCGCTTCCGTCAGGGCGTATTCCACCAGGCGCATGTTCGTCACCGTCGTCGTGACGTTCCAGATGCGTCCGGCCTGCTCAACATCACCCACACTGAGCACGGCGTTGACAGTGGCCTTACGCAGGTTGCCGGCGTCGTCCTGGAGCTTCAAACCCTGGATCGCCGCCGTCAGCGCCTCCTGTGTCTTGTCCGCCTGCAGGTACACGGTGACTTCCTGCTGGCCCGGCGTCGCCACGACGCCGCCGTCGCCCACGTTTCGCTCCAACAGGTTCTTGGCGTCAAGCGGCTCGGTGATCATCGCCGCCAGGCGCGGGCCGTCGATGCCCTCCACACGAACGTGGTAGGCCCCGATGTCCGACGCCGCCGTCACCGTCGCCGAGCTGAGCAGTTCGGCGTCGTCGCGAATTCCGTCCGCCACGTTCGCCAAGGCATCCCGGATCTCGCGGTCATTGAGGTCCTGCTCACCCTCGAGCGGCGGTTTCATCTCGACCTCCGCCGTCACGCCGCCGAGGAACTCGACGTCCAGCACGTTGTCACGACCGCGTTCCCACAGCAGGAACAAGCCGATGACGAGCACGACAAACGAGAGCGGCAGAAAGAACTTCCGCTTCGCGTACCAATCGATTTTCGGCACGCCGATCAGCCGCATCATGCCGATGTTCTTGATCAGGTTGAGCTTCAGCAGGAGCGTGAACAGCGTCCGCGTGACGAAGACCGAGGTGAACAGGTTGAGGACAATGCCCCAGCCCAGCGTCAGGCCGAAGCCCTTCACTTCCTCGCTACCGACATAGAAGATGATCACGCACGTCAATAGCGTCGTGATGTTCGAGTCGAAGATCGTTGAGAGGGCCTTGTCGTAGCCATTCTTAACGATCATCCGCAACGACGCGCCGCGGTCCTTTTCTTCCCGCATGCGCTCGTAGATCAGCACGTTGGCGTCCACCGCCATACCGACGGCGAGAATGATACCGGCGATGCCGTCCAGCGTGATGCGCGCGTTGAGCATTGCCAGTGCCGCCAACACCAGCAGGACGTTCATGGACAACGCCACGACCGCGATCGCACCGCAGTACCAGTAATACAGAATCATCACGATCACGACCGCAATCGCGCCGTACAGACCGGCCCGGACGGCGCTATCCCGGTTCACTTCACCAAGACTGGAGCCGACCGTGATTTCCGACAGCGGCGTATCCTTGAGCCGCCCCGGCAACATGCCGCCTTCCATCGTCTGTACGAGGTAGCGGACCTTGTCCGGGCTGAACTCGCCTGTGATCTGGCCGTTGGTGCGAATCGCGCTCTGAATGACGGCCGATGAGTAGGCCACATCGTCCACGAGAATGCACAGTTGTTGGCCGATGTTGGCGCGGGTGAGCGTCTCAAACATGCCGCCGCCCACCACGTCGAGCGCGAAGGAGACCGAGGGGCGACCGTTGTCGTCGCGGTCCACCCGCGCGCCGCGGAGTTTCCATGGGCGTTGCGTCTTGTCGCCTTGCAGCAGGCCGTCGCGCGGTCCGAGCTTCGCCAGCACGTAGTAGTCGTCCCCCACCTTCTCAACGACGTGCGTCGGGTCGTTCTCAGGATTGAACTGCGCCAACTCGGCGGGCGATTCGAAGTTGAAGAACTGCATGGGCTCGTCGATCTTGAACCACCCGACCGGATCGCCGGGGACGATCTCCCGCCGCTCCTCCTGCAATTGACGCCGGTAGCGCTGATGTTTTTGCGGGTTGTCCGGGCTCGGCGGTTCCAGAATGCGAAACTCGAGCTTGCCGGCGCCGCGCACGAGCCGCTTCAGATCTCCGGGCCCATCCAGAAAGCGCTTGCCCTCGCGATAGGTCGCGTACTTGGCCAGCACGTCGTCGATCTGCTGAGCCAGGTGCGGCTGCTCCTCTTTAATCTGGGCCAGACTCTGCACCCGCGTCTGCGAGCCTTTCTCCAGTTCGAGCACTTCCTGGAATCGCC
>JAFGRR010000340.1 GCA_016935035.1 Phycisphaerae bacterium
TAGCGGCACCCCGATCAACCTGGGAATCGCCGGGACCCTGTCAGGGTCGAAGACGTTGGCGCGTCTGGTGCTCGATGCAGCGGCGGAGTTCGAGACTACGGTCATGCGCCGCTATATGGATCTGGCGGACTCGACCGACAATCCACGGTTGCGGGCGCTTCTCACGGACTTGGTGGCGGAGGAGCAGTGTCATCTGGCCCAGGTTCGCGAACTGCGCATCGAACACGGTACGACGCAACTGCCGATTGTCAGAGCCGCCGCGGAACCGCCTACCACGACCTCGCTCGAACTCGCCAATGGTGACCGCGAGTTCATGCTGGCCGCGATCGAGCACGAGCAGGCCGTGGCCGATTTTTACACCGAGTTGGCCCGCAACACGCCCGCCACCCAACTCCGCACGGCGTTGCAGCGTCTGGCCGATGACGAGGTGTCTCACGCCAAGCGTTTGCGAGTTTGCCTGGGAGATGCGTAGACTCGCGGCGAAGCGAACCTCGAACGGACGCCGCGCGCCGGATCGTCGGGAAACCGTGCACCGCACGGTTGCGGGACGCGTTTCCGTCCGTCAGGATACGGCGCGCCGAGCCGGATCGAGGAAGGCCGGTCGGCCCCACGACGAACGCCGGGAGACAGGAATACATGGCTGGTCAGAGAGATTTCGTCACGATCGTGTCCGGGCTGCCGCGTTCCGGCACCTCCATGATGATGAAGATGCTCGATGCGGGCGGGATACCGGCGCTGACGGACAACCTTCGGCGGGCCGACGAGGACAACCCCAAAGGCTACTACGAATTCGAGCCCGTCAAGCAGACCAAGAAGGATGCTTCGTGGCTGGAGCAGGCCCCCGGTAAGGTCGTGAAGATGGTCCACCTGTTGCTCATGGACCTGCCGGAGGGGTATCAGTATCGCGTGATATTCATGCGTCGGCGTCTCGAAGAGGTCATCGCTTCGCAGGATGTTATGCTTGAGCGTAAGGGCAAGGGTGGCGCCGGACTGAGCCCCGAGCGCATGATCGAGATCTTCCAAAAGCAGATCGACCAGGTGGATGCGTGGGTGCGCGCCCGGTCACACTTCGGCATCATCCACGTGAACTACAACGATATGCTCGGCAATCCTCGGCCGCTGGTCACACAGGTCAACGAGTTCCTCGGTGGCGATCTGAACACGGACGAGATGTTCAAGGTTGTGGATCCGTCTTTGTATCGGCAGCGACGCTGACCGGCGGGCCCCGGCTGGTTCTCAATGGGAGTTGAAGAGATGCACAAACTCGTGTTGCTGCGACACGGCGAGAGCGACTGGAACAAGCAAAACCGCTTCACCGGCTGGACCGACGTGGACCTGTCCGCGAAGGGCGTCACCGAGGCGCACGAAGCCGGCCGATTGCTACGTGAGGGCGGCTTCATATTTGACGTCGCCTACACTTCCGTGCTCAAACGCGCGATTCGGACACTCTGGATCACGCTGGACGAAATGGACCTGATGTGGATCCCCGTGCACCGCGATTGGCGGCTGAACGAGCGGCACTACGGCGCCTTGCAAGGGCTGAACAAGGCCGAGACGGCCGAGAAGTTCGGCGATGATCAGGTGCTGGTCTGGCGCCGCAGCTACGACACGCCGCCACCGGCATTGGAGACATCGGATGAACGTTACCCCGGCCATGACGCGCGCTATGCCGGGCTTTCCAAGAGTGAACTGCCACTGACCGAATGTCTGAAGGACACCGTGGCACGCTTCCTGCCCGCGTGGCACGACGTCATCGCTCCGGCGATCAAGTCCGGGAAGCGTGTCATCATAGCGGCCCACGGCAACAGCCTGCGGGCACTCGTCAAATATCTCGACAACGTCAGCGACGAGGAAATCGTCGGACTGAACATCCCCACCGGTGTGCCGCTCGTTTACAAATTGGATGACGCGCTGAAGCCCCTCAAGCACGAATACCTGGGCGATCAGTCGAAGGTGGCGGCCGCGATGCAAGCCGTCGCCAACCAGGGTAAGGCCAAGACCTAGAGCGATAGCACAGAGGCGATTGACCAAGAAAAGCGGTGTCGGGTGATTTACCCGGCACCGCTTCTTCATTGCCTAAGCTGTGCCAAGCGCGAACAACTGTTCGCACGGCCATCAGGAGATAGTCGCCCGCGACTATCCTGCCCGTATGATCAGCCACGCCAGCGGAGCCTAGAGCCCCACGCGTTTCACGCTCGGTGTCTATGGCTGGGGCGCGATCACCTTGATGCCGCTGCCGGGCCTCTGACGCATCCATATGAAGTTGCCAGACCCGGCCGGATACTCGATACGCCCATTCTCGTCCTTGGCAAGTGCCTTGGCCTCTTCAGCGGGTATACGCAGGGCGTTGCCTTCCTTGTCTCGGAGCGTCTTCCCGCTGCGGTAGTGGTACAGGACCCATCCCGTCTCCTTGGCGTTCTTCTCCACCGGGGGCACAGGAGGCGTGCGAAACACGAAGAGCCAGAGAACCGCCGCGGCAACCGCTAGCACGCCCAGTGCGATGAGCATCCCCGGTTTGACTTCACCAGAGCGCGAATAACGACGACAATGTCTGATCACGTTTTCACCTTCCGCAAGATGTGTCGGGCTGACTGCCCTGACTTGGCTTGACACGCGAGACTGACACCCGCACACGCACATCGGGCGTGTCAGATGCTGCCACCGGCCA
>JAFGRR010000341.1 GCA_016935035.1 Phycisphaerae bacterium
ATCGACGCCGCACGCGCCGTTAAGCTGGCCGAGCAGACCTTCGGCCAGTGGCAGGCCGAAGGCGCGCTGCCCGAGATCACGCTGCCGCCGATCCCCGAACCGCAACCGCGTCACATCATCCTGGTGGATCGTCCGGGCGCGCAGAGCCAGATTCGCGTCGGACAGCTCGGTATCACGCGGGACCACCCTGACTACTTCATCAGCCGCGTCGTCAACGGCTACTTTAGCGGCGGTTTCAGCGGGCGGCTGATGGAATCCATCCGGCAGGAAAAAGGACTGACCTACGGCGTGGGCGGCGGCTATCGCGCCGACCGTTTCGCCGGCCGCTTCATCATCAGCACGTTCAGCAAAACCGGCCGCACCGCCGAGGCGGTCCAGGCCATTTTCGACGAGATCGACCGCCTGCGCACCGAGCCGCCCACGGCCGACGAGTTGAAGCTAGTCAAGTCGTACGTTCTGGGTAGTTTTGTCGGCGACCGCGAGACACCGCAGTCGATCGCCGGCGATATCTGGCTGCTGCGTTCAATGGGGCTCGACATGGGCTACTTTGACAGGCTACTTGGCAGCGTTGCCTCGGCCAAGGCCGATGACTGCATGCGGCTGGTCAACGCGACGCTCAATCCTGACAAGATGGTCGTGGTCGTGGTTGGCAGCGCCAAAAAGCTCCTGGCCGATCTCGAAAAGATTGCCCCGGTCACCGTCATCGAGCCTGACGCAAAGGGTGCTGATGAGGCTTCCGCTGACGCGGACGCCGGCACGCCCTGACGCAGCACAAGTAGCGTCGGCCACCCGTGGCCGACGTAGAATGCCAACAACACCTCGAAACCCGCCGTTCGCCACCGCTGGCGGACGCGACACTGGTTTTCGGGATGGGTCGTCAAGCCGCACGCCGCAACCGACGGGCGCCCGGTACATCGTTTAACAGCAAACGCCGGAAATCATCCCGCGCGACTGCGGTGCCAGGGCTCCGGCGCTGGCGGCGTGCAGCCATCTCCTGCTACAATGTGCGGCATCACAGGCTCGCATGTGGGGTCCGTACCAGTGTCTGATGTGATCACTATCGAAAACGTCAGAGGCGTTGCCGTTGTCGCGTTCAAGAGCGGCGCAATGCTGGACCTCGGCAAATTGCAGCAGGCCGAGACCGAATTGCTGGAAGTCGTCGTCGGCGAGCACAAGAAGATCATCATCGATTTCGACGCTGTTGATTCACTCTCGTCCCAAGCGCTCACGCTGCTGCTGAACCTGCGTCGCACAGCCCAGACACACGGGACGCGCGTCGCGCTCAGTCACCTGCGCCCGAAACTTGTCAACGTATTCCGCATGACGAACCTCGATCGCCTGTTTGGCTTCTTCGACAGCAACGAGGCGGCTATCGAGAGCTTCGCCGACACCCATAGACGTGAATAGCCACGGCAAGAGCCCCGTCGTCTGAAGGCCGGCCAAATCACCGAGCTGCGCTGGATCGCAACTCTGTCCCCCGAAATTGGAAAGCAACCCAGAGCCATGCGCGCCAAGCGGGCACCACCGGGACGGGAGTGCCGCACGATGGTGCCCGCATAGAGTGTTCAACCGCTGGATTCGGAGGCTGATCAGCGGCGACGGTGCAACGCCAGGAGTGGGACGAACAGCAGGACCGTCGTCGGCTCCGGGACAACGGTGATAGTCGTCGGCATGAACGTGACGCCGGTGGCCAGGCCGCCGGCTTCGAGCAGAAAGCCTTCGTCCTCTTCGGGGCCACTGCCGAGCGTCAACACTGTCTGGCCTTCGGCGAGGCCCTCCAGCGTCAGCGTTGCTAGCAGCACGTCGCCGGCGATGCCCGTGTAAAACCTCAGGCCTGCCAGGCCGTCCTCGTCCAGTGAGTCCGCCGCGTTCCAATCATCGCCGATGCTGGTATCGATCCAACCGAGGCAATCCGGGTCATCGATTCCCAGATCCAGTCCCCAGCCGACGACCGGCTCATCGAAGCTGGCCATGATGTCAACTGTTGTGGCCTGCCCAACCGCGACCGTCGAGCTCTCCGCATAGAACGATACCGTCACGTCCGCCGACGCGACCGAGACGCTCGTGAACATCACCAGCGTCGCCATACAAATGAGTGCTTTACGCATCATTTCCTCTTCCTCCATCGATGTATGGACATGACCACTCGTGATCCACAACTGATCATGTCCCGAACTTCTCGTGTATTCACATATCTTGGTGGCCTCGTGTAACTCGATTGCTCGAGGCCATCACTCCTCGCCAACCGCTTGCTCGGGGCCGGTGCGTCCTCCATCGGTCCGAGCAAGCGGCGGGGTGACACCGGCCGTGGACCGCCAGGAGAAGGTGTGCGTTCACGGGCCGGTGTCGCCGCCTGGTTGTCTATGGGGCCAGGAGGCGTACGCCGTGACGGATCTCCGTCCTGTTCGGCTGGCCGATATCCTGCATCGGCGGATACGGGCTCTGCGGCGGCCCGGCCGTCGGATCGCCGACGAACTGGCGATAGCAAGTCAACCACGCATTGAAATCAAGCATCCCAACCGCGCCACTGCCGTCGTAATCGCACTCAGCATCCTGCGGTGGATTGCCATCAACGAGACCGCCGAATGCATCGAGGAAGATGACGTAGTCGTCATAGTCCACGTCCATATCGTCGTCCAGGTCACCGCAGATGCTGCCCGCAAGCGTTGCGACGTAGTCGTTCGTCGTGCCGCACGGGCTGCCGTTGTACAACTGATGGCCAATGTAGACATAGTACGTACCGCCGGCGACTACCGGGAACGACACGCTCGTCTCCGCGCAGTCCGACGTCTGTGATGACGGGTTGAAGTTGTAGGTGAAATTGCTGCACCCCGGGACACCCGGCACGTATTGCTCGCACAGGCCCATGTTGCAGGCAAAGTTCGACCGCACCGTCCACGTCATCGTGTCGTCCTGCGTGGCCACGAACTCGAACCAGTCGGTATCACTGTTGTTATTGTCCGCGTAGATAGTGCCGCAGATCGTCTGGCCGGCGGTGATTGGCTCGAACGCATTCGGCCAGCCCCAGCAGCCATTGTTGATGCTCTCGCCGCACAACTCGGCCTCGATGGTCGCTTCCGCTGGACATTCCACATCGCAAGCCACTATCTCGTGGACGTCGAACACGTATGGGCCGCAACTGTCGTAACCCTCGACGTCGGCGTAGTAATCGCCGGCGGACAAGTACGCGACGACCTCGGCCGCCACTCCGTTGCATGACCAGGAGTTATAGCCGACGTCCTCGCCGCACAGGTACGTACCCACGGCCAGGAATGTGATGTTGGATGTATCCAGGCATGTGTTGAAGCTCCAGATGCCGTCATGCGGAATCGTGACGCGATACACGTGCTCCGGAGTGTCATAGTACTGATTCACCGGGTGGCAGCGATTGAGGGCATCATCACAGGTGTCGCGCAGCGGCGACGTATACGGGGCAACTACTTCGAAATCTGCGGCGTCAGGATTCAGGCACGGGTCATCGGCGCAGGTCCGCCCCACGCTCCACAGGCCACCGTACGTGCTAACGCAGTCAAGTAGCGTGGTGTCGACACAGTTCGGCCACGGCGAATAGCAGCAACGACCGGCTTCGCAGCCGCCGCCGAGATTGGTGCAACTGCTCTCGAAGCCGCTCCAACTGCTCTCGAGCGTGCTGCAAAGCTCGGCACCATCGAAACGAACGGCGTATCCGCCGCCGCCCCACGACTGGCCGTCGCCGGCCTGGTCGTACATTGTGAACTCGTAGCAGTTGCTCGTCTCGACGCAGCAGTACTCGAGGTACGTGCTATATGATTCTGCGTATGGGCCGCCGGAGCAGACGACAACACCGGTAGCGATGTCCTTGATCTCCCAGGTCGTCTCTGAAGGATAACGATCGGTGAAAACCTCGATCTCGATCATGCTCTCGGGGCAACCGCCGCACGGCGGAGACATGTCGTCACACAGGCTATCCTTGCCGCCGAAGCGCAGCGGTTCAAGGCACTCCTGATACAGCACGCCGTCCGTGCAGATGCCAGTTTCGTCGTTGCAGCAGGAGCCGCGCACTTCCCACGGTTCGCACGTCAGCGTGGCAACGTAGTCGTTGTTGCCGCCGCAAGGCATGTCATTGAAGCGGTCGGGGCCCACGAACCACCAGTACGTGCCCGGGTACGCGTTGTACACTACGACCAGTGTTTCGCAGTCCGCGGCCGTCGCGTACGGATTGACCGATCCCGTTATCTGATCGCAGCCCACGACGCCAGGGGTGACCGTTTCAATCAGGCCGGCCATAACCCCCGTGTGGAACTCAGACTCGACGGTGAACGTCAGCGTGGTCGGCTCGGCGACGCTGATCTCGTACCAGTCGGTATCACGCGTACCATTCTCGGCCCAACCGGTACCGCAGACCGGCACACCACAGGTAATCGGCTCAATCGCCGGCGTAGCCATGAGGCAGCCGCCGTTAGTGTCCTCGCCACAGAGTTCGCTTTCGGCGACACCATCCGGAGGACACGGAACATCGCAGTCGCCGTCCCTGACATTGAACTCGATACAGAATTCATGGGCCGGGCTAATCCAGACCGGGATTAGGATACTGCCAGGACCTGGCACGTCGCGCCACCAAACCATTGGGTTGGCCCGATAGTTACCGCAATCGTTCCACTCGTAGTTGCCGACAACCATGGCTCCGCAGGTGCAGTCGGTGGTGTATACGATTCCGATCGTGTCCGACTGCATGTTTACTTCGCCCGGGCAGTAGTCGGTTTCCACGGTGTTGATCGCGTACGGCAAGTCCACCTCGTACCACACGGCGTTCCAATCCAGCGCGCCGGGGCAGTCGAGCGTGGCGCCCTGGTTCGTGCCGCAAACCGTGGTGGGGTAAGGACCGGTGACGAGCTCCGCGTTTTCGCAAAGGTCGTTCGACGGCTGCGCAACCTCCGTCACGCCGATCTCGACGCAGAACTCGTGCGCCGGATTGATGAAGAGCGGCAGCATCACGGTGCCCGGACCGGGCAGTTCATTCCACTTGACGGAGGCGTTCGACGTGCCGTCACCGCAGTCCTTCCACACATAGCTGCCATTGACCGTCGCCGAGCAATCGGAGCAATCGTTGAGGTAGATTGTCCCGACCTGGTACGACGACAAGCTGAAATCGCTCGCGCAGAAATCGGTCTCCAGGTTGTTCACCGTGTACGGCAGTTCGATCTCATACCACACGGCTTTCTGATTGAAGGTGTTGGGACAGTCGACCGTGGCGCCTTCGTTCGTTTCGCAAACCGTGACGGGATACGGACCGGTTACGAGTTCCGCGTTCTCGCAGGTATCGTTGGCCGGCGTGACTATCTCCGACACATTGAACTCGATGCAGAAGTCATTCGCCGGGCTCAGCCACACCGGAAGCAGCACAGTGCCCGGACCCGGCAGATCCAACCATCGGATCTCGGGGTTCGACGTGCCGTCGCCACAATCCACCCAGTCGTAGCGGCCGTACACCGGGGTCGTGCAGTCGTTGCAGTCGGTGTAGTAGATCGTGCTGATCGAGTACGACGACAGGCTGAAGTCGGTGGCGCAGTAGTCGGCCACGAGTTTGTTGACCGCGTATGGCAGCGTTATCTCGTACCACACCGCGTCCCGATCCAGAAAGCCCGGGCAGTCCACCGTGGCGCCCACGTTCGTTCCGCAAACCGTGACTGGATACGGACCAGTAACGAGCTCCGCATTCGTGCATTCGTCGTTTGGCGGCACCTCGCGAGGCTCGGTCACCTTGGCGGTGGCGACGCTCTTCTTGGCCGGAGCGGCGACGGGAACCTCGCCCCTGGCCTCGCTCCGATCCAACTCGGCTACCTGGTTGGCAACCGTGCCCTGAGCCGCCACCGCATTCTTGGCAGAAGCGGATGCCGTCAGGCTAAGCGGATCCGCGCCGTACGCGATCAGGCTCGTACACAGAAGCACGATGCCCAATCCAGAAACAAGCCTCTTCCGATTCATGTGCGGCACCTCCTTTGATTTGTGTCCTTGAGCCGCGTGGGCTCGAGAATCGTCGGGACTCGCTGGAACGCGGCCCGCAGCTTCGCATAGCACGTGTCCTAGAAGATCTGATGCTTCATCCGCAGGCATTTCCGGACGCGACGGCGTTGCTTAGTGAGATGCTCGACCGGGGGTTGCAGGAGCTTCTTCTCTTTTGCCGACACGCTACGGAGTGATGGCGTCGAATCCACCTACGGCGCCTTGCGCAAACCGACCGGTTGTGTTCGCCCTCCACCTCATCCTGTCGCCGAGGACCGGCCGGTCCACTTCCACATGGCCCACGGCAGACCCCACTGTAACCGGCCCGTGGGCCCATTTCAACCTTCATAGGGAGATTTCTATAAATCTTCATACACATCAACCCAAGAAGATTGACGGGAGGCGATGGGGCGTATATTCTGATTCTTATGGCTGAATTAAACCTATATGCAGGGGGCAAGGGCTCGTTCGAGGATGAGACAGCTGCCGTCCTGGGGCGCGTGCGGGCCGGGCTGGCTGAAGTGATTGCGGCGGTTCCCGGCCCGGTTTCCGACAGCGCCGATCTGCATCGCGCCCTGCGCATTCAGAAAACGGCAAGCTGGCGGCTCTACAAGGCGGCCACGGCAGCCGATCCGCTCGCAGCTGCACCACATGTGCCCACCCCCGCGGTGCTAAAGAAGTTCTTCGAGGCCGCTGCTGCAAAAGGTGTGCGGGCGGGAACCATCGAGGCTGCCGCGAGAGCAACGGCCGATCTCGAGCGCCTGGTTAACAAGCACGCCGGCGACCGGGCAACCTTTGACTCAATGATAAGCGCGCTCCTGGATGGAGAAGATGCCAGGCAGAGCAGCCTGTCACATCGCCGTCTCGTCTTTCGCGGGCTTAAGCACATCCTGGGCATGCAGGCCAAGACGCTAGTCAAGTTCATGGCGCTCCAACCGTCCGCCACCGACCCAACGATGGTCGACTTGGCGCGTGTTGAGGGGATCACGTCCCTACGCCAACTGCGCAGCGACGCCCCACTGATCGTCTCACGGGCGTGCGTCGTTTCCCTGGGCGGCGACGTCCGGAAGGTCCGCCGCGAGCCGCTCGGCGCGGCCGTTGGTGGTGATCGAATGTCGCTGCTATCAGAGTTCTGCAGCGATCCTCTGCCCGAGTTTCGCGAGACTGAGGAACCCTCGGATGCGCTGCAGGGAGAGCTAGTCAGTAGAGGTGTTGGCAGGTGTGGTGCCATCACCTGTTTCGAAGGGCACGTGGTGCGCGAAATCGGCCCGCGCTATTGGACCGAGGAAGACACATGGTCCTGTGCGTGCCAGAAGATACGGACGCCCTGCGAAGCGGTCGTGCTGGACCTGCTGGTGCGCGAGGGGACTTACGGCACAAAGACGCCTGCCGCAGCCGCCTGCTGCGAGCACTTCCACGAACTCCGCGGTGAGAAGCCGTGGGAGCATCGTAGCCTGCCGACCACGCGCGAAACCGTCAGCTACCTTGGACGAGGGGCGTCCGTTCTCCAGACGCAGGACTTTCCCCGCTATACAGAACTGGCCCGGCACGTGTTTGATCGCCTCGGGTGGAATGACGAGGCGTTCGATGTCTATCGCTGCCGCATCGAGTATCCCGTAGTCCCATCAACTGTGATGATCTACTTCGACTTGCCCGAGCAGCCGGCGTCCACATAGCCCTGTGCACAACACCGTGCCGAGGTCTCGGGTAGTGATGCCTGCTTGCTGCGTTTGCGCCGCGCCTGTCTGCAGAATCGTGGACAACCCCGGTGGCGCGAGATCTCACCAAGATACGCCGCGCATGAGTCAGGCGTCGGTCATTCGACCATGAGGCGGGCTCAGCGCTGGCGGTAGACGATCCGTCCGCGCTTCAGGTCGTAGGGGGAGAGTTCAACGGTGACGCGATCGCCGGGGAGGATGCGGATGAAGTTCTTCCGCATCTTGCCGGAGATGTGCGCCAGCACGCGGTGCTTAGCGTCGCTGCCCAGGTCGGCCTCTACCTCGAACATCGCGTTCGGCAGGGCCTTGAGCACGACGGCTTCCATTTGAATTGCGTCAGACTTCGCCAAGGGCGCTCCTTACACCAAACCCGTCCGCCAAGCCCCCCTCACCTTGTGCGCGCGGGAACAGGGCACGGAGTTCACATGTCCGTCGGGCAATCGCGTTGGCGCGCCCTTGGGAACCACTGAACCCCCACCCTGATGTCCTTACTGCTTCCCAGAAGCGTACAGCGCCCCCGGCACATTGTCAAAGATCTTCTGAAACCGCTTACTGAGGCCCGTAGCACCTACCCAGTCGGCCTTGCCAGTCTTTCGGGCGGCAAGCCGTGTCACCAGCCGGCCCAATCGCGACGCGACACGAGCGCGCCGATTGTCTTTTGGGCCCGAACTGGTCACGGTCGGCGGGTAACGCCGAATAACTGTCGTCGCCGCCGCCGTCCTTGAGGTCTGCGGGGCTATGGCGAGCAGGAATTGCAGGCTGTCGCGCCGGGGCTACTGGCAACCCCCGGCCGTTGCCGACCGTTATTGCCGCGCCGGCGCGGCCTCCGTCTCGCGCGTCATGGGGGATCCGTGGCGAATTGCATCAGTTGCCGTCGTCGTCGTTCGGATCACCCGACAGATAGCCGAGCGATCGCAGGCGACGCATGGTGTCTGACTTCTGCGCTGACTCAAACCTCATCGGCAGCGGCGCGGCGGACGCTGACCAGTCTCGCAAGGCGGCACGCAACGCGCCAACGTCGTTTGCCCTGGCAGAATCCGCGATCAGGTTGTGCAGCTCGTGCGGGTCGCTTGATAGGTCGTAGAGTTCCTCAGTATCCAGGTATGGCGTGTTGATGTACTTCAGTGGGCCACGCCGCACGCAATGAGCCTTGCGCGCATTGAGCCAAACCGCTCCGGCCTCGACGTTTTCCCACGGCTTAGTGGCTTCGGCAAAGCGGGTACGGTTAGTGGACAACTGGTCCAGGTGAGCCAGATCCATGGCCTCGCCGTCAACCCGACTGGTCAGTGGCAGTCCCAGATAGGCGGCGAGCGTTGGCATGATGTCCGTATTCGATATGACACCTTCGCAGACGGCGCCACCCAACTCACCCTTTGGTAGGCGGATTATGCACACGATGTTCGCCTCTGTGTCGTAGACAGTCCACCCGTGGTTGATCGCCAGGCCGTGCCCGTCGCATAGATTCTCGCCGTGGTCACTTACCAGGACCAGGATGGCGTTGTCCAGGATGTCGGCGGCGCGCAGACCCTTCAAGAGCCGGCCGATCTCTGCATCCATGAACGAGACCTCGCCGGCATACTTGTAGAACAACCGGCGCATGTCGGGCTTCTGCTCCCCGTAGGCGGTCGTCGGATGCGACGTGACAGCCATCTTGCCCGGGATATCACCATCGCCGTACATCGTGCCGTACGGCGGCGGTGGGTCGTATGGTGCGTGTGGGTCAAAGTAGTGTATGAACAGAAACTGGCGCTGCGATTTGTCGCACTCGTCAACGTACTCCAGCACCGAATTCGTAACGTCTGTCGCCCCGCGCTCTTCCGTGCGTTTGCCGTCTTGCCAGTGGATCGTGCGCGTGAAATCCTGATCGTAGTGCTTGAAGCCTTGCGCGAACTCGAAGCGCTGTTCCAGCACAAAGCTGCCGATAAACCCCGCACACTCGAAGCCGGCGTCACCAAGTAACTCGGCCAGCATCGCATTGTCAGCGTTGACGATGAACCCATTCCGCGGCACACCATGCCGATGCGGATAGTTGCCGGTGAACAGTGACGTGTGCGATGCCAGGGTCGTGGTTGCCGCCGTCAGGCAGTTTCTGAATAGGATGGATTCCTTTGCCAGCGCATCGACGCTGGGGGTGCTGATCCAGGTGTTGCCGTAACAGCCAAAGTGGTCAGGGCGAGTTGTGTCCATCGAGATGACGATCACGTGCCGAGGCGCACCCGGACGGCCCGCCTGCCTCCCTGGTGTCAATATCCAGGCACCAACTAATACCAACACCAGCAGGGATGCACCGGCGATCGCGATTGTGCGGCGCCGCCCGCCGGCGTTACGCGGCCGGCCGGGTGCCATCCTTGATTCACCGGAGTTGTTCTGTCGCGCTTCCTCGCACTGAGTGGGTTGCTCGTCTGTCATGGCTGTGGGTTGCTATCCTCGTCTGAACTGTGGTCAACCGTGCGTAGAATCGCCGCCGGCACTCGATTCGCGGTGCGCTTGGCCGCCGCCATGTGGTGGCCAACACGTTGGAAATGCCACCCCACCGTCTGTACTGAATCGAGGGGCGGGCGGCCACGCGCTCGGCCGGTTGCGCAGTCGGCCCCGTCAGCGACAGGTAACCGCGCATCAATCACCTCGAGTGGGCTGCCGATTGGCACGACAATTGCCGATGGATACCAGTCTAGCGTGCCATCCCAGTATCTTCCATCGGATCGCCATGGCCACTTGGCGCCCAAGCGTGTTGGTTCCCGGCCTATGAAGAGTGATCCTTAGCTAGCCGCACCGGTGCCCAAGAGACGCTCAGGGCGAGTACTTGGTGAGGCGGCATCTATCGTGATGTGTTCGTGGCTGGCTTGTATGTCAGGAGAAGCGGCGCCGTCGCGCCCCGGCACGCTGTGCCAGGGGCGCGACGACGCGATCTACTGCTATTTCTGCCTCGGGTCGCGATTGTGCCCGAGGAGCGTATTCAGTGTGTTGCGCCGCCGCTCCCTTCGCGGCTCTGCCGCTTTCGAGGGAATCAAGCGGTACAGATCCGGTCGCGGGTGATTGATCTCGCCGGAACCGTTTGCAGCCTGGGCTGTCGGGTCTTACCAGCGACCGCCGCCGCCGCCGCGTCGTCCGCCGCCGCCACCACCACCGCCACCTGCCGGGCGGGGCTTGGCTTCATTGACCTTCAGGGCGCGACCGCCGTAGTCCTGGCCGTCGAGGGCGTTCATGGCGGCGGTGGCTTCCTCGTCCGAGCTCATCTCGACGAACCCGAAGCCCTTGCTCTGGCCGGTTGCGCGGTCGGTGATGACGTTGGCGCTGTCCACCTTGCCGTGGCTGGAGAACAGTTGCTCTAGGTCACTGCTGCTCGTGTTGTAGCTGAGGTTTCCCACATACAATTTGCGACCCATCGTGGATCTCCTGTCGTCCCGCTACACCAGCGAACCACCAGATCAAAGACTGCTTCACGCTGAAGCACGGCCGAGTTGTGCCAATTGGTCAGATTCTCGTTCGCGCGATGCCTTCACACATGGAAACATCACGAGGCGGAGGTATTGCGTCTGGCCGGAAGCACATCGCGGCCGCAATGGCTTGTCTAGGACTGGGGGAAACTGGATGTTCGGGCTCTCTAAACTTGCTGCGGCCGAAGCCGCGGTTCCCTACCTGACGACGAGCATTGCAGACATACGAAAGGCCACCTGCTACAGCGTCAGACCATCAATCGAGCCTCTATGACCGTTCCAGTTCGTGAGAAGGATGCCGGGAAAGCGGGCAGGCCCTCGGGAAGCGGAGAGATCAGAGAAGAACGTTACTGGGCGGAGTCTAGCTGGCGTTGCATCAGGTGGCAACTCAGAATTTCCCTGGGGCGCCGCTTTTCCGTGCGCGATGGCCAAGCCATCTGATGCCCGTAAGTACCTGGGAGCCCTCATGTTGTACCCTGGCCATTCTGGTGTATTTGCCGCCACGTCCAACGGCTGGGCCCTGTTGTGCTGCGTGCGCGCGCACGACTGGCGATCAGAACGACACGAGACAATGCCAGACGTACATGTGCCCCAAGTTGTCAACGGACTCCCAGATCCGCCGCACCAACTCCTCGGCACCGCTCATCCCTGCCAATTCCGAACGCTTCTCATCCCACGACACACAGACCCCCGGCAACGCACGCGCTACCGTGGGTTGCGGCGCCGCTGGCGGCGGCGAGACCAGCGCTGCGGC
>JAFGRR010000342.1 GCA_016935035.1 Phycisphaerae bacterium
ACTACACCCTCGACGGCAGCGATCCCTGGGGGACAACCGGACGCTCGGCGACGGGCCGCACCTACACAGACCCCATTCACATCACCACAACCACATGCCTGCGGGCCTGTGCCGCCAAGACCGGCTGTCTGACCAGCGTCACCGACACACACACCTACATCTTCCTGGACGACGTGTGCCGGCAGGCGACCGACCCGGTGACGGGCGCCCAGGTGGTCCCGCCCGGCTATCCGGCCGTCTGGCCCGGCGGCAGCAACTCGGGCTCCAAAGCCGGCGACTACCAGGTAGACCCCGACGTGGTTGACCAGAACGGAAAAGATAAGTTTGGCGGTCTGTATGCCAGGACCATCAAAGACGACCTCAAAGCCGTGCCGACCGTGTCTGTCGTCATGGATAGAGACGATTGGTTCGGACCCACCGGAATTTACATCAATGAGGGCCAGGACGGCACGGAGCGCGTCTGCTCTCTGGAGTGGATCGATCCCAATGGAGGCGGATGCCAGGCCAACTGCGCCATCGCCATGCAGGGCGGCTCCAAGCACGACGGGGGCGGCACAAGTCTGCAGCGATGGAAGACGTTCAAGCTGTCCATGCGTCCGAGATTCAAGGCCATGACGGACGACGGGATACCAACCGGCGGCCCCTCGGAATTCAATCGCCGCATCTTCCCCGATTCCCCGGTCACCAGTCTCAACACGTTCGTTCTCGACGAAGTGCTCACCAACGCGTGGAACCACGCCGGCCAGCACCAGTACGGCACGTACATCCAGGACCAGTATGTCTGCGACATTCACAATGCGATGGGCGGCTATTCCCCGCACGGACGTTACGCCCACGTCTATATCAATGGATTGTACTGGGGCATGTACTACGTGCACGAGCGACCGGACGACGCCTGGGCGGCCGAGATGTTCGGTGGTCAGAAAGAAGAGTACGACGTGATCAAGCACAGCACTGCCCGCGTCGTCAATGACGGCATCAATGGCAGCGGTGCCGTGGCCAGTTTCAACGCCATGATCAGCGCCGCGAACAAGGTGTCGAGTGATCCCGCGAACATGGCCAAATACGACGATCTTTGCCGGATGCTCGACGTCGACGATTTCATCAAGGACCTCCTCACTCGCTGGTACGCGACGAACTGGGACTGGCCCGAAAAGAACTGGTACGCGACGCATCGCTCCCCCGACGGTCCCTGGCGATTCCACACCTGGGATGCCGAGCACTCCATGGAATGGTTCAATTCGCAGACTGTGCTCGGCATGAGCGAGTACAGCATTCACGACAAACTCAAGGGCAACGCGGAGTATCGCATGCGGTTCGCCGACATAGCCCACGAGCAGTTTTTCAACGGCGGCACACTGACCGTTGCCACCGCCACCAGCTTGTATCGCGCAAGGATGGCTGAGATCGATCGGGCCATCGTCGGCGAATCGGCCCGCTGGGGCGATACACGGCAAGCCGCGCCACATACGCGCGAGGAGTGGCTGACCAACCAGGACAAAATCCTTACACAGTTCATCCCATCCCGTTCTGCGAGTCTTTTCAGCTATCTCGAGGGGGCGGGCCTGTACCCCAATGTGGAGGCGCCCGTGTTCCACATCAACGGCGTCCACCAGCACGGCGGGTACGTCGCATCCCAGGACCAGCTCTCGATGCAGGCGGGCGGTACGATCTGGTATACCTTGGACGGCAGCGACCCCCGCGTGCCCGGCACGACCGCTTCCGCCAGCGGATTGACGCTGATCCCCGAGGACGCCGCCAAGCGCGTGCTGGTTCCCGCCGCAGCAATCGGCGATACGTGGCGCAGCGACGTAGCGTTCGACGACTCCGGCTGGATCAGCGGTACCGGCGGCGTCGGTTACGAGCGAAGCGCCGGCTACGAAGGGTACATCGGCATCGACCTGCGCACCCAGATGTACGGGGTCAACGCAAGCTCTTACATTCGCGTGCCCTTCATGGTTCTGGCCAAGGACCTGCCCAGCATCACCAGCCTGACACTGAGAATGCGTCACGACGACGGGTTCGTTGCCTATCTCAACGGCGTCGAGGTCGCACGCACTATGTTCAACGGCACGCCCGCGTGGAACTCGACCGCGACGGGCAACTACTCGGATAGCCAGGCTGTGAACTTCGAGCCCTTCGACCTGACCGGCTACATCAACCTTCTCCGGCTGGGCACGAACCTGCTGGCCATTCAAGGCCTGAACCAGTCCGCCACAAGCTCCGACTATCTGATCTCATTCGAGTTGACCGGCGAGAAGAGCGACGAAGGCCCCCCGGCCGGCGTGACGCCGACCGCCCTCAAATACACCGGCCCGATCACCCTGGCCGAAAGCGCTCTGGTCAGGTCACGCACGCTCAGCGGCAATACCTGGAGCGCCATGAACGAAGCCGTCTTCGCCGTCGGACCGGCGGCCGAGAATCTGCGGATCAGCGAAATCATGTATCACCCTGCCAACGCCGGCCATCTATACGACGCTGATACAGAGTACATCGAGCTGACCAACATCGGCACGGAAAGCATCAATCTGAACATGGCGAAGTTCGCCAACGGCGTCGATTTCACGTTCCCCAGCTACACGCTCGCGCCCGGCGCTTACTGCCTCGTGATCAAGGACTCAGCCGCCTTCGTTGCCAAGTACGGATCGACGAAGCCGGTGGCGGGCCAATATGCGGGCAGTCTGGACAACGGAGGCGAGAAGATCGAACTGCTCGACGCCATGGGCACGGTCATCCAGAGCTTCAGTTACAGAGACAACTGGTACGACATCACCGACGGCGGCGGATTCTCGCTGACCGTCAAAGACCCGGCCGCGACAAACCCGAACGCGCTCGGCGACAAAGCCTGCTGGCGGCCCAGCGCCCACGTGGACGGCTCGCCCGGCACCGATGACAGCGGCGATGTCCCGGAACTCGGATCGGTCGTCATCAACGAGCTGCTGGCCAACTCGCAGGACAGTGGGCCCGACTGGATCGAATTGCACAACACGACAAGTCGGACGATCAACATCGGGGGCTGGTTCCTCAGCGACGACGCAGATAATCTGACGAAGTACGAAATCGCCGCAGGCACGAGCATCGCGCCCAGCGGATATATCGTCTTCACCGAGGATGAGCAGTTCGGCAACTCCACCGACCCTGGCTGCCACAATCCATTCGCCCTCAGCGCAGGAGGTGAGACAGTCTATCTGCATTCCGGCTCGGGCGGTGTTCTGACGGGCTACAGCGAGCAGGAGAAATTCGATGCTTCCGAGGCGGGGGTTTCACTGGGCCGGTACGAAAAGAGCACCGGCAGCTCCAACTTCGTGGCCCTGAGCCGGCCGACGCCGGGCGAGGCGAACGCCGGCCCGCTGGTTGGGCCGATCGTAATCAACGAGATCATGTACCACCCGGATGACCCGGCGGACGCTGAATATGTGGAGTTGCTCAACGTCAGCGATGCACCGGTCACTCTCTACGACGTCGATAAAGGAATGTCGTGGCGGTTTTCCGACAACCCGGACGACCCGGCCATCGAGCTGCTGTTTCCGACGGATTCGCCCGTGACGCTGGCGCCGGGCGAGTACCTGCTGATGGTGAAAGATGCCAGCCTGTTCGCATCGAAGTATACGGCGCCGGCGGGCGTGAAGATATTCGCCTGGGGCGCGGGCAAGCTGGCCAACGACACGGATAAAATCCAAATCAGCAAGCCC
>JAFGRR010000343.1 GCA_016935035.1 Phycisphaerae bacterium
CCAGATGTTCTGCAGCGCACCCTCCTGGCGGAAGATGTCGTAGCTGACGGTGACTGTCCCGCCGGCGTTGACAACCGATGTGAGATCGACGGCATGGTCCATTCCGGACATCGCGCCCTGCACGTCCGGCACTTCCAGTCGAACAGCCTGCGTGCCAATCACAGGATCCGGCGTCGTGACGACGAGCGGGTCCATTCCCAGAGCGCCGTCGGTGTACGCGACCCAGCCGTCCTGCCCATTGAGCAGGCCCGGCACAAACGTCGAGGGCTCAAAGCCCTGAGAGTCATAGCCGCCAGCAACAGCGATCGCTGCCGTCGCGATTGTGGCGACCGTCCAAACCAGGATTCTCTTCATGCTGATTTCTCCTCTCCTTTTGCGGACCGCACCGTGATGTGACTGACGGCACGAAACCGCAGTGAACTGGAACAGTCGCGTGTTGCTCCAATGCTCAACACAAGCACGGAGCCCTCTGCGAGGACTCGCGACTGTTTCATAACTCGTTGCGTGAGTTGCCCGATCATCACTCGCGCAACGGTTTCGCTCTCACCCCAATGAAACGCTTTCTCTCTCCTTTCCTTTTAGCACCAAGAGCCGCAGACGCTCAATAGGAAAAACTCCAGTGCAAGGCACGTACGCCTGAACAGACGTGGGTCTGATAACGCCGGGCCTGCTACGCACGAACGGGTGTTTTGGACTCTTAGCGTCCGCCTTCGCACCATCCAACAAAGGACATGGGGTGACTTTTGCGCTTGAGGTAGCTGGTCGGGAACGCTTAAGATTGGTGTGAGGCGGACATACAACGGTTCATCCCCTACACTTCGCCGTGTATCGAACCGTTTCGTCCCGTCTATCACGGAGGAGGCAGCGGATCGTTCAAAGCCTTCAACTCTTTGTTCTTTCTGAGGAGGACTCAAATGAAGCACGTCTTGGCAATGTTGGCGGTAATCGCTCTCGTCAGTGGTGCGACCGCTTTCACCTATTCCACTGACTTCGAGACTGACACTGTCGGCTCGATGCCCGCCGGCTGGTATATCGCCACGCCTTGGTGGGATGTTGGAACCGTCACCGGTGGCGTCGCCGACGCTCCTGGTGGTGGCCAGGCCATGAAGCTCGAATGGGGTACCGAGTGGGCCAACTATGACTTCACCAGCGGTGAAGTTGGCTACACCGGCGACATGACCGGCCAGGATCTCACCACCGCCGTCATGACCGCCGAGTACGACTTCTACAACGTCAGTGACCGCGTCTGGCAGATGTTTGCCGACCAGGGCAGCGGCGTTGGAAACATCAACCTCGAAGATGCGCCCGAGGCCGACGGCCGGGCCCTCGTCAATGGCGTAGCCGCTCTGACCGACGTTCCGATCGGCGAGTGGGTCCACGTCACGCACACACTCAACGCCGGCACCGGCGCCTGGCAGACCGCGATCAGCTATGGCAGCGGCACTGGCGGCGGAACCTTCAGCGGCACCGAGGATCCCAGCGGCATCACCCTCATGGGTGAGTACTGGTTCGGCGGCTGGATGTTCAAGCTCCAGAGCGATGCCGATCCCGCCGTCGCCTATGACAACGGGCTCTTCATCGACAATTTCTCGCTGGCTGTGACGCCCGAGCCGACCTCGATGTTGCTTTTCGGCTTGGCAGCCCTCGTCCTGCGCCGTCGCTAGAACGACGCCCGGACATCGCCCTGACTATCACACAACGACGCCCCGCCGACCAACTCGGCGGGGCGTCGTCTCATATCCGCACATGCTGCTTGTCCGCCCTTTCCAACCGCTACTGCTCCTGTCGGCGGAACACCGCGACGACATCCTCGACCGGAACGACGAACAGCCGGTTGTCACCCTCGAAATCGACGGGCACAGCGTTCTTGGGGTTAAACAGCACCTTGTCGTACTGGCTGATCGGATAGTCCTCGTCGCGCTCGACCTGCGTCGAGACGGCGACCACGCGCCCCGTAATGGTCGGGATTTCAATGTTGCCGGGCAGTTCGATGCCGCCCTTGGTGGTCTTCTTGTCCTCGTCCTTGCGAATCAGCACGCGGGTTCCGATCGGTTCGACGACTTCCAGGGGTTTGCTGCGTTGCGTGCTACCCATGCTGAGCCCTTTCGCCAGCGACACGCGGTCCGTGACGCTCGCTTTCGTAAAACCACCGCCGCCCGCGACTTCGCGTCGGCGCGGCTGGCACCGTATACTGGTGGCGCATCCGCTGGCTGCGCCATCTGCCACGAGAGAGAATGTAGTGAACCCGAGCATGCTCCGCAATCTGCTTGACCAAATCGCCAGCGGCGTTGTCAGCGTCGAGGACGCGGTTGAGCGCTTGCGCACGCTCCCGTTCGAGGATCTCGGATTCGCGCGCGTCGATCATCATCGCGGCCTGCGTTGCGGCTTTCCCGAGGTCATCTTCGGCCAAGGCAAGACCATGCAGCAGGTCGAGGAGATCTTCCAGACCCTGGTCCATGCCGGCCACGACGTGCTGGCCACGCGCGTCAGTCGATCCGCCGCCCGACGCGTGCTCACGCGTTTCCCCCAGGCCGATTACAACCGCTTGGCACGCACGCTCGCGCTGCGTCAATCGCAACCCACTTCCAGCAGCGGTTTCATCGGGATCATCTGTGCCGGGACCGCCGACCTCCCGGTCGCCGAGGAGGCGCGCATCACCGCCGAGATGATGGGCCAGCGCACACGCACGTTCTACGATGTTGGCGTCGCCGGCCTACACCGGCTGCTGGCCGAATCCGAGGCCATCAGGCAGGCCAACGTGCTGATCGTCGTCGCTGGCATGGAAGGAGCGCTGCCGAGCGTGGTCGGCGGACTGGTGGATCACCCGATCATCGCCGTCCCGACCAGTGTCGGATACGGCGCCGGATTCCAAGGCCTCGCGCCACTGCTGGCCATGCTGAACAGTTGTGCGTCCGGCCTAAGCGTCGTCAACATTGACAATGGATTCGGGGCGGCGTACCAGGCAACACTGATTAACCGCCTGGCCGAGGGCAAGCGACCTTCGTCGAACCATGATGTCGCCGATGAATAGCCAGCCGAGAATCGTAACCGACGTTCCATCGCTTCCACCGCGACCGCCCACGTTCCACAAGGGACAGACCGGACGTGTCGCGGTCATCGCCGGCAGCCGCGGTATGAGCGGGGCAGCGGTGCTCTGTGGGCTTGGCGCGTTGCGAAGCGGCGCCGGGCTGGTGCGAGTGATCACTCCTGAAGATGTTCAGCCGATCGTCGCCGCTAGCGAGCCGTGTCTCATGACCGTACCAGTGACCGAAGGCGAGGCCCGCATCCCTGGCATGAACGGCAAGCTGTTGCACAGCGTCTACAACTGGGCGTCGGCCGTGGCGCTCGGCCCCGGCCTCGGAATCGCCGAACTGGCGATGCACAACGTGCCGGACATCCTGCGTGAGTGTCCGGCCCCACTGGTCATCGATACCGACGGTCTCAACACGTTGGCCTGGATCGACGAAGGCTGGGCCGACGCGTCGCCCCAGCGACAACACTGGTGGATGATCCGGAGGAAAGCCCTGACGGTCATCACACCCCACCCAGGCGAGATGACCCGCCTGCGTGCCGCCGCCGGCCTACCGGCCCTGAGCGGTGATGACGACATCACGCGTCTGCGCCTCGCGCACGAATACGCCGACCTGGCGCGTTGCACCGTCGTGCTAAAGGGACATCGGACGATCGTCAGCACACCGGATGAAGCGTACATCAACACAACCGGCAACGCCGGCATGGCGACCGGCGGCATGGGTGACGTGCTGACCGGGCTGATCGCCACCCTGCTCGGCATCGGCCTGCCGCCATTCGACGCCGCCCGCTTGGGCGTATGGGCGCACGGAGCGGCGGCGGATCTGCTGGTGGATAGAATCGGGCCCTTCGGCTATTTGGCACGCGAGGTAGCCGATGCTATACCACGGGTCCTGGCCAAACGCGTGCGCGAAAACAGCTAGATCGCTACGGAAGCCTGTGACCTGGCCGACAAAAGCAAGCCATGATATCTCAAGGCCAGACCGCTCGAAGTGTATCGGACTTTCGCTACCAGACACGCAGCACGGCGGACTGCCATTGGCACGTGATTTGCTACTTCTATCGTTGTATGGAGTACGATCGGGCGGACCCGGTGTGCCGTCGTATCGTCCGTCGTGCTCGGGTGCAGCATACCCCGATTACGCTTGTGATGCCGTGGAACATAGGTCTTTGGGCGTCGCGCGGTCACCGCGGCTTGCGAGTCGTAACTACCCGCCGGAATGCTGGAATCCGGCGCCTGCCCCGCTGTTCAGTGTTGGTTATTCCACAAGGAGTTGCGGCTTATGACCCAGGTGGCAGCAGAAGCTGACGTGGCCAAAGCGGCTGTGCGCGATCTCGAACCACTCTTCGCCCCTCGTTCGGTCGCCGTTGTAGGAGCCTCGCGTACGCCGGGCTCGGTCGGCAACGCGATCATCCAGAACATGATCGGGGCCGGCTTCACCGGCGTGGTTTA
>JAFGRR010000002.1 GCA_016935035.1 Phycisphaerae bacterium
GCATCATGCCGGGAAGCACGGCCGTGCTGCTCGGCTCATCCGGCGTCGGCAAGTCGTCGCTCATCAACCAGCTCGTCGGCGAGCAGCGCATGGTCGTGAAGGCCATCCGCGATGACGACAGCCGCGGCCGCCACACCACCACGCACCGCGAGTTGATCGTCCTGCCCGACGGCGGCGTTATCATCGACACCCCCGGCATGCGCGAGCTTCAGCCCTGGAGCAACGAGGACGGCCTCAGCCGCACGTTTGCCGACGTCGAGTCGATCGCGGCCTGTTGCCGCTTTCGCGACTGCCGGCACGAGTCCGAACCCGGCTGCGCGATCCAGGCCGCCCTGACCGACGGCACACTCGACCCCAACCGCTACCGCGGCTACCAGCGTCTGCAACGCGAGGAGGCCCATCTCGCCCGCCGCCAGGATCAGTACGCCAAAATCGTCGAGCGCGAGCGGTGGAAGAAGATCATCATGGCGCATCGCAAACGCGAGAAAGCCCGCGGCCGCTAGACATAACCAGCAACCAACAAGGAACAACATACATGACCGTCAAGATTCAGTGCGAGCGTCTGGGTGACGAGGACGCCATCGACCGCGTGATCTGCGCCGCCTTCGGCTCGCCGAGCGAGCCCGGCATCGTGCGCGTGCTGCGCGACACGTATCCGACATTCGACCGCCATTATTCCATCAACGCCTGGGACGGCGACGAACTCGTCGGACACACGCTCTTCACACCCTGCCGCGTGCGTCTGATGGGCGCGACGCACGCGGCCCTCGCGGTCGGACCCGTCGCCGTACTGCCGAAGCTCCAGCGCCAGGGCATCGGCGGCGCGATGATGCACCGCGGGCACGAGTTGGGCCGCGCCGGCGGCTTCGATTTCGCCTTCCTGCTGGGACACCCATCGTATTACCCGCGGCTCGGCTACCGCTCGTGCTTCGGCGTGCCCAAGCTAACGTTCGACACCGACAAGCTACCGCAACCAACCAGGAAGCTGCAAACGCGGCCAGTGCGCCCGAGCGACATCCCCTGGCTAGCCGAGCGCTGCTTCGCCGAGTGGCAGGACGTCGACTTCGGCATACTCTGGGGCACCAGCCTATCCGAGTGGGCACTGCCGGGCTTCAGCACCGTGATGTGGTGGACCGAGGACAACCGCCGAGCAGGATACACCGCGGCGCGCATGGGCCCGCACAAGTGCGACCTGCTGCTGGCCGAAGACCCCGAGTTGGCGTTGGACGTGCTCGCAACAATTCGCCCACCCGCCTTGCAACAGCACCCATCCGGCTGGCTCGCGCGCAACGTCGTGTGCGACACCTGGTCGCAAACCAAAACCGAGTTGCACCCCGCCGCCATGGCCTACGAGCTGCGCCCCGGCGTGCTCGACTCATATATCAAAGCCATCGAGGCCGCCCAGCGTCCGCCAGGCGCATGCTTGTTTCCACTACCGTTTCTCGTCTCTTGATTCCGGCAATCAGGGTCGCGCCGACACCCCGATGTAGCGGCCGACGTCTCGTCGGCCGTCTTGGGTGCACGCGAGAGAATCAGACAACAGAACAGACAAGCGTCAGGCGCGCAGTCCCTACGAACATCTCGCCCCAAAAAGCAGCCCGCCGATAGCTGTCGCCATCGGCGGGCCTATGTCTTTCGGCTGCAGATATCACAGCCACGTTAGCCGCGATTCCGCAGCCTACTGTTTATCACCTGCCATTGATCACCTCCTTTCAAAATGGGCCACCTCCCTGACGATCCCTGGTGATCGCAGGAACGTCAGGGCCTTGCCCTCCCGCCGGCCGTCACCAGCGGGCACGGCGAGCAACCCAAGTTGCTCGGTTGGGAACTTTCCATGTCCCGTGCCCTAGCCCGTCTTTTAGGGCCCAGGCCACATAGAATTGTTCCCTACACCTTTATTCTTCGGCATAAACGTGTCAGGTCAAGGGCGATTTCGGTTTCTAATCGCTTGACTTGCGCCGCGACGCCGTACGCGTGCTTAGTGAGCGCAATCGTCGCAGATTCACCGCGTCCCAGTCACGTCCGATTTCGTTCTGACCCTTGGGTGTTTCGAGGATCATTGGCACGCCAAGGAAGCGCGGGTCCGACAGTAGATGGTGAAAGCCCGCGATGCCGATCCGGCCCCGGCCGATATGCGCGTGTCGGTCGCGCCGCGCTCCCAACTCACCCGCGCAGTCATTGAGATGCCAGCAACGAATGCGTTCCAGCCCAACGGCCCGCCACGCGCTTGCGATCATGCGGTCATACTCGGAGGGATCGCGGATATCGTATCCCGCCGCGAACACGTGGCACGTGTCGATGCAGATACCGACGCGCCGTGGCTGGGCGATGCGCGCGAGTATGTCACCCAGTTCCTCGAACGAACGCCCCAGCGCCGTCCCTTGGCCAGCTGTCGTTTCAAGCAGCGTCATCGTGCGCAATTCCGGCTGCCGCTTGTGAATGCGGTTCAACGCGGCGGCGACACGCTTCAACGCTTGCGCCGGCCGCTGCTCGCCGGCGGCGCCGGGGTGCACCACCAGGTACTCAATGCCGAGCCGATCACAACGCGCCAGTTCGTCGACGAGCGCTGTCTGGCTCTTCTCACGCAGCGCGCGATCGACGCTGGCCAGGTTCACGAGATAGCTGGCATGCGCCACGATCGGACCGGTGATGCGCTTGGCGACCCGCGTGGTGCGCCAAAGCTCCACCGCCTCCTCGCTCAACGCCGCCGCCCGCCACTGCCTCTGGTTCTTGACGAACACCTGCACCGTCCGGCAGCGCAGCTTCGCCGCCGCGGTCAGGGCGTTGTGCAACCCCCCCGCGACTGACAGGTGTGCCCCGAAAAGATGCTGCGAATGCTTGGCGGCAAGTTGTTCCGACACTAGCGCTCCTTGGCCAAGGTCATGGTCGCACACCGCTCAGCTTTCGATAATCCGCCGATGGCGGCAGCGGGCGGCGGGCTTCCACTAATTCTAGCGCTTTGTAACAGCCACCTTTGCGATCGGGCGATACCTTATGCGTATACACTTGTGAGGCCAAGAAGCCCCCGGAGACAGTGGTGCCGCAGAAGCAACTCATCCTGGCATCGGCAAGCCCGCGGCGCGAAGAGCTACTCGCGCGGCTGCGCGTGCCGTTCGTCGTGACGCCGTGTGAGCTGGCCGAGCCCGCCGAGCGACCATCCGGCATCGCACCAACGAGTTGGTCCGAGGCCTTGGCGTATTTCAAGGCCTCCGGCGTGCCGCGCGAGGGCGAGGACA
>JAFGRR010000344.1 GCA_016935035.1 Phycisphaerae bacterium
GTCGCGCCACCTGCGTGCGCGTGAGTTCTTCCGCCGCCGCCTCACGCGCGCGCATCGTCTGGAGGAAAAAGGTCATCATGGCCCCCATCAGCATCGCGATCAATGAGACTGCGATCACGACCTCGAGCAGCGTAAGCCCGCGCGCAACATGTCGCCGCCGGCGATACATCAGCGCTCTCCCCGCTGCAACTGGTCGCGCATCTCCATGAGGTCCTCGATGGTGTAGTGCGGTTGGCCGACTTCACCGCCCTGGCCGCGTCCGCCGCCACGTCCGCCCGGCGGAGTCGCGCCGTCGCCGCGTCCGCCACCATCGACAGGCTCGCGTCGCGTACCCGCGCCGCGCCGCGCGCCGCCACCGCCACCGCCACCGCCACCACCGCCCTGCTCCTGCATAAGCTGGTCGCGCAGTTGCATAAGCTGGTCGATCTCGGAACCGCCGCCGCCATCACCGCCCCCGCTCATGTCCGATCCGCCGCCAAGCAACTCCTGAATGGCACTGAGATCCGGTGTTTGACCACTGCCACCGCCCATGCTGGCAAAAGTCTGAATCAGCGGCAGGATCGCCGGCAGGATGTCGAGCAGAGCCTCCGGGTCGGCCGTCAACATCGTGATCAGTTCTTGCGGGTTGATGTTCGTCGGATCGAAATCCGGCAGTACGGTTTGGATTTCCTCGATCTGGGCAACCTCGATGCCGAAGTCGCGTTCCAGATCAATGCTCGGCGGGCTGGCCTTCAACAAATGTACGGTGTACATGACCTCGGACGAGTCGAGGTCGCCCCACAGCTCTTCGTCCGGCTGATACAGAATCTCGATCGTCACCAGGGCCAGGAACGCCTGCGTCGCGGCGCTTTCGTCCTCGGCCTCGATGTACTCGACGGCCTCGACGTCTTCGAGCGGCTCCATCGTCAGCCGCCACATGTACTCCGGGTACTGCTCGCCGAAGTCGCCGTCGTTCTGCAACTCGTCGACCAGACTCTGCTGCATTTCGAGGTCGAGCTCGATCATCCCGATGATGCGGTCGGCCAGCGCGCTGGCACGCGTCAGGCGGTCGGACTTGATGGTCAGGTCAAAGCCGGCCGTGAGTTGTGCCCCCAGCACCGCCATCGCTGACACCATGATCGCCAGCGCGAGGATGACCTCGAGCAACATGGCGGCGCGAGCCTTGGCAAGGGGATCGGCGCGGGTCATTCCGAACCCTCCCAGGTCACATCCTCTTCGTCGTCCTCGTCGAGCGGCTCCGGCGGGATGGCCTCGTCAGCCGGAATGGCCTCGATGTCGAACGCCTCGACACGCCCCAGTCGCCCGTCGAGCGTCATCTGCACGCCGCGGCCATACGCGTCACGCAGCACCCAGCGCAGCGACCCGCTCGAGCCGTCGGGCTCGAAATCGACCCAGACGTCTTCCTCGAAGTCCCCGATCGGAAGCGGCTCCACATCTTCCTCCGATTCCTCGAAGTCGATGTTGTCGTCATCGATCAGGATTGGCGGCGGGCCGTCCGGCAACTCCAGGATGGCCTCGACCCACACGTCCTCCAGGACGATCTCGGTTTCGGCCCAATCACTGTCCACGGCCACGAACAGATGCGGCGCCTCGATCGGGTCGGCCTGTTGGCGAACGCGCATCTTGCCGTCACGGCGAAACTCGAGCCGCATCACGCGCGACTGGTTCATCGCCTCGGCCCGGCACATCGCGATCACCGCGCGCAGCCGCTCGACCGACTGGTCCATGTGCCGCGAGCGGCCGAACGTGCCGAAGTCCGGCAGCGTCAGCGCCGCGAGGATGCCGACGATCGCAACGACCATCAGCACCTCGACCAGTGTCATAGCTGTGCGGCGTTTCAACCGCATGACACGCACCTTTCGCCCGGTTCAAAGCAGTGCCGGACGATCGCCACGGCGCGGTCGCCCGGCCACCGGTGTGGCACCGGCAAACTGCCGGTTTCTTTGATCCGAGCCGCGACCGTAAGGGCGCGGTTGTGTCGAGAACCGACCGCTCATCCCGCCAACCGCTTCCTTACGGTCGCGGCCCCGACTCACCTCAAAAACTCCGGGCACCTAAACACGTTCGAAGCCTGTACCACAAGGTCAGATATAGAAACTAGTCCTTCCAGTTCTTGATATCGTCATCCGTGCCCCACTCGCCGTCGGGGCCGTTGCTGCCGAGATCGTAGCTGTTGGGATTCTCCTCGCCGGGACACTCGTAGTACCACTCGTTGCCCCAGGCGTCGACCAGGGCCGACTCATCCTTGACGTATGCCTGCCCCCACTTGGCGCGCTCGTCCTCGTCGTCGGGCGCTTCGATCAGCTCAGTCAACTCCTCGGGGTAGCGACCCATGGACATCCGGTAGAGGTTGAGCACGTTGTTCAGGCCGGTGTCGACCGTCGACTGCATCAGCTTGATCTTGGCCTTGTCTTCCTCGCTCCAGAGCTGCGGGACCACGACGGCCGCGAGGATGCCGAGGATCACGATGACCATCAGCACTTCGAGCAGGGTGAATGCGTGGCGGCGTTGGTTTTTACGTTGCGTACGACACATGTGAATGACTCCCGTGATTAGCGAATCCTCGTTCGCGTCCGGTGGTTAACCCATACCTGAGGTGGCCATCGTCAGGATCGGCACGAGCAGTGCCACGGCGATGAACAGCACCATCACCGCCGTCATCATCAGCAGCAACGGCTCGAGCATGCGCATGAACAGGTCGATTTGCCGGCCTGTCCGTGCCTCCTGCGTATTGGCGACTTCTATCAACGTCTTATCCAGCGTGTTACTTTCCTCGGCGACGGCGATCATGTCGATGATCGCCGGCGGGAACAATCTGCTGGCAGCCAGCGGCGCCGTCAAGGGCTCGCCGTGCCGCACGTTCTCCGCCGCCCCGTGAATCGCCTCGGCTAGAATATCATTGCCCGCCGAGTCCTTCGCGATCTCGAGCGACTGGATAATCGGAATACCGTTCGTGAGCAGCGTACCAAGAATGCGGCAGAAGCGGCACAGCGCGATCATCGTGTAGATCGGACCGATGCCCGGCATCTTCAGTTGCAGGATCGCCCAGAGACGCTTGCCCTGCTGGCTTTGGAACGCGGCCATGACCGAAATCACGACGATAAACAGTATGCCGCCCAGCGCCAGGTACTGCTGCGTCAGAACGTCAGTGGCGCCGAACACGATGCGCGTCGGCAGCGGCAGCGGCCGGCCCTCGAGCAACGGGCGAATGCGCGGGATCACGTACGTCATGATCACCGTCACCGCCGTGATCAGCACGCCGACCAGAATGCACGGATAGATAAGCGCGCCGATGAACTTGTTACGCAGCTCGTCCTGGCGCGTGACGAAGTCGGACAGTCGCGAGAGCACGTCCTCAAGAAACCCGCCGCGCTCGCCCGCCCGCACCATCGAGGCGTGCAGGTGCGAGAAGGCCTCCGGGTGCTGCTCCATTGAATCAGCCAGCGACTCGCCGCCGGCCACATCCTCGTGCACCTCGCGGATGACGCGCGAGAGAGCCTTCACCTGCGTCTGCTGGGCCAGCACGCTCAGCGCCCGCAGCAACGGCACGCCCGCCGTCAGCAAATCCGA
>JAFGRR010000345.1 GCA_016935035.1 Phycisphaerae bacterium
GTGCCTCAGGTGCCGCGGTCGGAGCGGACTCGCCGTGGCTCTACGGCATTCACTGGTATGGTGATGCCAACGGGAGCAGTGTCGAGGTCATGACCGGCGACAAGGGTATCTGGTCGCTCGAAACGGTCATGACCAACAGCGACGTCTGGTGGGGGGCCGAGTGGCAACGTGACAACCGTTTCAGCCAGATGGCCGCGCGTGGCCACACTCTCATTGTGCGCCTCGAGCGGAACTGGGGCGAAACGGTGCCGTACCCCGGCAACCTGGAACAGTATCTCGTTGATGTGCAAGCCGCGGCCAGTAGCCTCGCCGGCGTCTGCCATATCTGGCAGATCGGCAACGAGATGAACTTGTACGGTGAATGGGGCGGCAACGAGCTGACCGCTGCCGCATACATCGACATGTTCAACCAGATTCGGTCCGCGATCCAGGCCGTGCCGAGTCCGTTGGGGCCGCAGATCGTGCTGCTCGGGCCGGTCTCGCCGGGAGATGTTGTAAGCGGCGTGCGCCATACGGAAGGCAACGAGTATCTGTCGCAAGTGTGCGCGCTGCTGGCGGCTGATGACGTCGATGGTTTCGCTCTGCACGCCTATGCGGCCCCGTGGAATGACGCGGACACGTCGCGGGCCGAGTTTCAGGCCGGCTACCTGAGCCAGTTGGCAGTCATCGACCACCACGGCTTTGCGGCCAAGCGCGTGCACCTGACGGAGTGGAATCGGCGCGTCGACCCGATCGACGACTACAACGAAGCGCAAAGCGCGCGGTTTCTTCACGGCGCCTTGACCGATCTAGACGCCTGGAATCAGCGGGCTGGCGCGCACCCGATCGGTAGTGCCTGCTGGTTCATTTACCAGTATGACAGCGGCGCGTGGTCGAACTACTCGATAGAGTATCTGCGCGGCACCGGTCCGAGCGGGGCCGACCAGGACCTGTGGGACGCGCTGCAATACGCCTGCACACTCAATCTGCCGGCGGCATACTCGGCCCCCCCGGCCACGCCGTTGATGCAGGACGCGATGCCGTCGGGAACAAATGCGGCGCCGCAGTCGTTGGCGGTGTGGACTGACTCCGGCGACGGTTCGTATGCGATCGACGGTGTGATCAGTGCGGGCAGCAAGTGGACGAGTGACGGCACCACGCCGCCGCACTGGCTGCAACTCGACCTCGGACAGGAGCGCGTGGTCACCGGCTTTGTCGTACGACATGCCGGTGCCGGCGGCGAGCCGTCCTACTACAACACGCGGACGTTTCACCTGGAGATGGCGCCGACGGCGGCAGGACCGTGGGCGGTAGATGCGACGGTATTCAATGTCGCCGGCGTCAACAGCACGATGCGGACGTATTTAGCGCCGCGGGCGGTGCGGCATGTGCGGCTGTTCATCACTGATCCGGGCATCGACACCTACGCCCGGATTCCGGAATTCGAGGTGTACGTCCAGGCGCCGCCCGGCGATTTCAACTCTGACGGTGTTGTGACCTGGGCAGACTTCGCGATGTTCCGGTTCTGCATGAAGGGGCCGGATGACTCGTTCAGCGCTGGGCACACGTGCCTGATCGGCGACGCCGACGGGGACGCGGACGTGGATCTGGCAGATTTCGCCTCGATTCAGGAGGCACTGCAATCGTGAGACGACGCAGGCCGGACAACCGACGGCGGCTGTACAGCTCTGGTGGCGTCACGCAACGCGGGCGACAGCGACTACTGGGCTTCGATCACGAAGTGCGGGTTCAGGACCGAGTTCTTGAACATGTTGACGAACTGGACCTCGACGGCGTGCTCGCCGGGTTCGAGCGCGGGCACGTCCGCGACGAGCTTATAGCCGTCGTTCGTGAAGGTGAAAGGAACGTCCTGGCCGTCGACGCGGACGGAGATGGACGTGCTGACGATCATCTGACGCTCGTGTCCCCACGAGCCGCGCGAGCGCAGGCCGTCGTCAAGCTGAAACACGAGCGCCGCCGGTGTGCCCGCGCCAATCAACCCGTCCGCCGGTTCTACCAGAGTGGCATGCGGCAGGCCGGCGGCTGCGTAGCGTGCCAGGCCGGTGAACAGTCCCCAGGCCTCAAGCAGGTTGTACGCCGGATCGCGCAGCCGCTGCTCTTCCTCGGGGTTCGTGAAGAACGAGCTCTCACACAACGCCGCCGTCATCTGGGGATGTCGCAGCACACCGAAGCCGCCCTCGTACATCAACTGGTCGCTCTTGAGCGGCACGCCGGTGACCTGTTCCAGGGCGAGCGAGTCCTGAAGTCCGGCGAGCAGATAGCGTGCCAGGTCGAGGTTGGAGGGGCGATAGTCGACGTCCTTGTGATACCAGACGCTGGTGCGGTTGACCTCGGGCTTGTTCGAAATGGCGTTGTGGTGGAGCGAGATGAAGATGTCGGCCCCCGCGTCATTCGCGACACCGGCTCGTTCGGCCAGCGACATGTCGTAGTCGCCGTCGCGCGTGAGTATGACTTCGGTCCCGACGGCGCGCAGGAATTCGGCCAGGTACTGGGCGACGCGCAGGTTCATCTCGGCCTCGCGCACGCCGGTGGGGCCGCGTTTGTACCCGCGCTTGTGCGCCTGCCCGCCGTGGCCGGGATCCAGGCAGATGCGCACGCCATTGAGATGCTCGGCGTAAGGCGGAATCGGGTACTCGGGCGTGCCGATGAGCTGGGCGGCGAAGTCGTCGGGGGCCGGCAGCAGCGTATTGACCGACACCATCGGGTCATTCGGCTCGGCCACGGGGGCCTGAGTGTCGGTCGGCCCGGGTTGCGGGCTCTGGCAGCCCATCGACCAGCTCATTGCCAGCAACAACAGCGCACTAATCGTCAATCGCATCGGAATGTCCTTTTCGCATGCCACCCGCGTCAGGGTGGCGCTTATACCCGTGGTCGCCGCGGTGCTCAAGCGTTTGCCACGCGCGTTCCTTTGCGCCACACTATCGTGGCCGCTTACTCGCGGGGGACGACAGGGAACCTTCAGTTTTAGGAGCTTCTGTAGATGCAAGATCGTGGACACCTCATGACCGAGCTGAGCAATGATCGTTCGGCCAGTCTCGACCGTATGTCCGTTGGCGAGGCGGTGGACCTGATGAACGCCGAGGATGCAACCATCACCCAGGCGGTGGCGGCGGCGCGCGACGACATCTGCAAGGCGATCGAGCTGGTGGTGCCGGCCTTCGAGGCGGGCGGACGCCTGATCTATGTCGGCGCCGGAACCAGCGGCCGACTGGGTGTGCTCGATGCCTCCGAGTGTCCGCCGACGTTTCTGTCCGATCCGCGCATGGTGCAGGGCGTCATCGCCGGTGGCGACGTGGCTCTGCGCCGCGCCGTCGAGGGTGCCGAGGACTTTCCAGCCGACGGCGCAGCCGTCGTGGATGAAATGGGCGTCGGGCCGCACGACGTCGTCATGGGTATCAGTACCGGTGGGACGACGCCCTACGTGCACGGCGCGCTCCATCGCGCCAAAGAGCGCGGCGCCAAGACGATCTTCTTCGGGTGCGTCCTGGCGGATCACGTGCCGGATGAAGCCGACGCGTCGATTCGCGTGCTGGTGGGGCCGGAAGTAGTGACCGGGAGCACGCGGCTGAAGGCCGGCACGGCGACGAAGATGGTGCTGAACATGATCACCACGATCGCGATGGTGCGGATCGGCAAGGTCTATCGCAACCTGATGGTTGACGTGGACACCAGCAAGAACACCAAGCTGGTCGATCGTGGCACGCGCATGATTCAGACGATTACCGGGCTGGAGCGTGCGGCGGCGCGCGAGCTGCTGGACAAGTCCGGTGGACACGTGAAGACGGCGATTGTGATGCACGCGAAGGGTGTGGACCGTGCGGTCGCGGAACAGCTTATCAAACAACATCACGGGCGCGTGACGCCTATCCTAGAGGTGGAGACGGCATGAACGACTTGCTGCTCGGATCGCTCAGCGCGAAATTCGGCCTGGTCGACTGGGGCATAGTTGTCGCGTACCTAGCGCTGACGACATGGCTCGGGACGGCGATGGCCGGCAAACAGGCCACGATCCGCGATTTCTTCCTCGGCGGCCGCAAGCTGCCCTGGTACGCGGTCAGTGGGTCGATCATCGCGACCGAGATCAGCGCGCTGACGTTCATCAGCGTTCCGTTTGTGGTCTTTTCGCCCGGCGGCAACTTCACGTACTTGCAACTCGGCGTCTTCGGCTCATTCTTTGCTCGAATCATCGTCGGCTATGTGCTGGTGCCGGCATACTACAAGCGCGAGATCTATAGCCCGTACGACTACATGGGAAACCAACTCGGCGGGCGAGTGCGTTCGATGACCACCGTGCTGTTCACACTGAGCGGCATGCTGGCCCAATCGGCCCGCGTGTACCTGACCGCCGAGGTGGTGATCGTGGTGCTCAACGACCAGTTGACGTGGCTCGCGGACCACAGCGGGCTCGACCAACTGGCGTGGGCCATCATCCTGATCGCCGGCGTATCAGTCGTGTGGACGCTAATTGGCGGCATCACCACCGTCATCTGGACAGACGTGATCCTGTTCCTGCTGTTCCTGGTCGGGGCGCTGGTAGCGCTCGGCACGGTGGCCTGGCAGCTTCAGGGCGGATTCGGCGAGATGTTCAGGGTCGGCTGGGAGGCGAAGGAGTCGGGCGGATGGGGGAAATTCACCTTCTTTGACTGGAGTACGAACCCGGTTCGGACGTACACGATCTGGACCGCGGTGATTGCCAGCACCTGGGGCGGCCTGGGAGCCTACGGTACCGACCATCTGCTCGCACAGCGCATGTTCTGCTGCAAGGGAGAGCGCGAAGCGCGCTGGGCGATCATCAGCAGTGCGGTCGGCCAGGTTGTGACGCTGACGGTGATGCTGGTCGGTGTTGGTCTCTTCGCGTACTACAAGGCCAACCCGCTCAGCGGCGAAGCCCTCGAGCTCTTCAGCAAGAAGGGTGACCGCATCTTCCCGATTTTCATCGTTCAAGTGATCCCGATGGGGTTGAAGGGGCTGATCATCGCCGGCGTGTTTGCCGCCGCAATATCCAGCCTCATGGGCATCCTGACCGCCCTCAGCCAGACGGTGCAGACAGCCTTCTACAATCCGCTGCGTGAACGGTACCTGCGCAGCAAGGGCATTCATGTATCGCTGTCAGGCAATGTCGAGGAGCTGGCGGAAAAGGGCGCCGCCTCCTCGGCGGAGGACCGACGGTCCGTTCTTGTCGGTCGTATCATGGTCCTGTTCTGGGGTGTCGTACTGAGCCTGATGGCGTATCTCGCTCGGGTTATCTCCGACTTCTATCCGTCGATTCTGGATCTGGGGCTCGCGATGGCCGGCTATGTTGGCGGAGCGTTGCTAGCCGGCTTCGCACTGTCGTTCCTGCCGCTGAAGATCAACGGTCGGGGATTCATGTTCTCCGGGCCGCTGTCGGTCCTGTGCGTGTTCGCCGTGGTCTGGCATCAGCCGTGGACACACTACGTTTGCTGGGGCTTTGCCGGCGTGATACTGCTTGTGTGGATCTGGCAACGCATGAGCGAAGCCATGACTATCGTGAGCCTGCCCGATGGTCAGGAACGGACGCGACGGGCGCTGGCCACTGTCCTGCGCGACTGGCCGCAGACGCTCATTCTCATGGCCGGTCTGGCGCTGCTCATGTGGATCAATTACTACGGTTACTGGCCCGGCGAACCGAGTGCCAACGGCAGCCCGACGTATGTTGTGGTCGCCTGGCCGTGGTACGCGCCAATTGGCAGCAGCATTGCGTTCATCTGGGGTTACCTGCTCGCGTGTCGGCGGGAGGAACCGACGGAGTCCCTAACACCTGCAACGGAGTAGCAACGTGACATCAAGGATGCTGAGGAATGGAATCGGGTTGTTCGCGGTCGTCGCTGTGCTGGCTCTTTTGACCGGCTGCGTCGGTCCGCGTGTTGACGGGCCGGTCCGCGCGATCTGGGTGACGCGCTATGACTACAAGACCGCCGACGACGTGAAGCAGATCATCAACAACTGCGCAAACGCCGGCTTCAATTCGGTGCTCTTCCAGGTGCGTGGCAACGGGAATGCCTTCTACAAGTCGAGCTTCGAGCCGTGGGCTGACGAACTGGGTGGCAAGGACCCGGGCTTTGACCCGCTTGCTCTCGCCTGCCAGCAGGCCCACGCGCGCGGCATCGAGCTGCATGCCTGGGTGAACGTCATGCCCGGGTGGGACGGCACGAAGCCGCCGACGAATCCCGAACAGCTCTACAGCAAGCATCCGGACTGGTTCTGGTACGACCAGAACGGCAAGCGGCAGGAGCTCACTGATTTCTACGTGAGCGTCAACCCGTGCCTGCCGGAGGTGCGCGAGTACCTGGTCGCCGTGTTCAGGGACATCGTCTCGCACTATGACGTCGACGGCCTGCACATGGACTACATCCGCTTCCCGAACGAGCCGCCGGCAATCCCCGCGCGATCGGGCATCGACTATCCGCGCGACGCACGCACGCTTGCGCTATACAAGAAAGCCACGGGGCTGGCGCCCGACGATGATCCGGAGGCCTGGAATAAGTGGCGCACGGATCAGGTGACGCAACTGGTTGCCGACATCCACAAGATGATGCGCTGGACCAAGCCGAAGGCCGCATTGTCTGCGTCGGTCGGTTCGGTGCCCGAGTCGGCGTTGCGACATTTCCAGGACGGCCGGGCCTGGATGTCGGCGGGGCTTCTCGACCTGGTCTTTCTGATGAACTACACGGACAGTCCGGAGGAGTTCAGTCAGCGGATCGACCCGTGGCTCGCCGCTGGCAAGACCTGTTGTGGGCTCGGCTGCGACCGCTGTACGGCGCCGCCGATTGCACCCGGTCTGTGGTTCGGACGTCACCCGGGCAAGAGCACCGAGGAGATCAGCGAGGCGGTCAAGCGTCAGATAGAGATTGCACACGAGAAGACCGGCAACTTCTGCATCTTCGCGTACTCAAGCCTGTTCGCGACGCACCGGGATAGCACCGCGCGCGCGGCGGAGGGCGGGGACAAGGTGCGTGCCAC
>JAFGRR010000346.1 GCA_016935035.1 Phycisphaerae bacterium
ATTTCGCTGTTTCCGCCTTGCACGCCGATGCTGATGCTCCTGCGCCAGTCCACGCCCGTGGGCATCCCCATCTGGCAACCGATCGTGGGGCTGATCGGCGTGACGCTCTTCACGCTGGCGGCGGTCTGGGCCGCCGGCCGCATCTTCCGCGTCGGGCTATTGATGCAGGGCAAGGCGCCGAACATTCGCGATCTGGCACGCTGGGCAATACGAGGATAGGCACAAAGCCCAGCCCCCGGTGCGCGCCACAATAACAGAGGTGCATCTTCTTAATCTGTGAAATCTGGGTAATCTGCGGACATTTGCTCTTTCATCCACAGATTACGCATATTTCGCAGATGGAGAACCGAGTGCGTCGCCCATGCCAGCATGGGACCGCTTCGGCTCAGTTGGTCTGAGCTAAGAGCACTGGCAGCGTTCAAACGTCTGTGACTCCCTGCCCGCTAGCTGTTTTCGCCGTCGTTCTCATCGCTCGCAGGCGCCTCGCCGTCATCCTCGGGCTCGAACGCTGACGTCTCCGGCTCATCCTGCGCACCGGCAACGCTGCCGGCGACCAGAGATCCCGCCGACAATCCGCCCGGTCCCGCCGAATCATCGACCGGGCCGGAGATCGTGTCGGCATCGAGCAGGCCCTCGGTTGGGCTGGTCTCGGCTGACGGCTCGGCCGCGCCGGACTCCTCGTCAGCCTCGATGAAAGCAGAGGCTTTTTCCTCACGCGGCGCCTTGGCCATGGCGGCGGCTTCCTCGGCCTTTTTCTTGGCGGCCGCCTCTTTCAGCTCTTCCTGGCGGATAGCTTCCTCGCCGGCCTGAACGACGATGCGTTCGGCCAACGCCGGCTCAAGCTCAAGCTCCTCGACCAGCGGCTCGGGACCAACCTCGTCGATGTCCGCCACCGAGACGCAGCCGATCGCGACCAGCTTATCAACCACCACGTCGTCAACGCCCTCAACCGACTTGACGGTCGCGTCCATGATTTCGAGGTTCTTGTTGTATTCCGCCGGCGTCAGGATATCGATGTCCCACTTCGTCAGTCGCGAGCCCAGCCGCACGTTCTGGCCGCGCTTGCCAATCGCCAGCGAAAGCTGATCCTCGGTCACTACGACCGTCGCCTTGTTCAGCTCGAAGCACAGCGCGATCTCCTGCACCTCGGCCGGCTTGAGCGAGTTCTGGATCAGGATCTGGCTCGACTCGTTCCAACGCACGATATCGATCTTCTCACCGCTGAGTTCATCGACGATGTTCTTGATGCGGCTGCCGCGCACGCCGACGCAGGCTCCGACGGCGTCAACCTTCGAGTCGATGCTGCTGACGGCGACCTTGCTGCGATAGCCGGCCTCACGCGCCAGGGCCTTGATCTCGATGATGCGCTCGGCGACCTCGGGCACTTCGAGCTCGAACAGACGCTGGATGAACTCCGGATGCGACCGCGACAGGATCACCTTGACCTGGTTGCCCTGCTCCCGCACTTCGAGAATCAGCACGCGGATACGGGCACCGACGGCGTGTGTCTCGCCCGGGATCTGCTCGCTGCGCGGCAGGAAACCCTCGGTCCGGCTCAGGTTTACGAGCAGGTTACCCCGCTCCGCCCGCACCACCGTCCCGGTCATGATCGTGCCACGCCGCTCCGTGAACTCCTCGAAGATGCTGTTGCGCTCGCGTTCGCGGGTCTTCTGAATGATGACCTGTTTGGCGGTCTGGGCGGCGATGCGCCCCAGCGTCGCCATGTCGAGCGCCGTCCCATCGACCACCGCGCCGATCGAGCCACTCAGCGGGTCGAGCTTCACCTCCACCTCAGCGGTCTCGCCGTACGCCTTGCGGATCGCGGCGGCGATAGCGTTTTCAAGATCGCCGATGAATGACTCGCGTTCGATGTTCTTCTCACGGCAGATGCCGTCCACGATGCGGAGCAGGTCCTGACTCATGATCGCTCCCGCCTTTCCTGCAACATGGGCTTACCCATCGGCCCTGACACACGGTCGGGCGTTGGGTGCCGGGTTTCTATCCTGTTTCTCACACATCCGATGGTGCCCGAGCACCGGACAATAAAAATGGGTCGCCTCGGCAACCCATGTGGCTCTCACCAGCCGCACAGCGGGTCATGTCTGCCGGCGACCGGTGCACGACACAGATCACCGACGCCGGCCGAAGCCTCACCCGAGGCCGACGGCACGTCCATCCCCGTCCGTCTCGAAAAAGTGTACTCGATCCATGTCCACCTGCATATCGACCTGCGCGCCTTCCTCGATGGTATCTCGGCTGCTGACCCGGCAGATCATCTGGGTGCCGTCGGCGGCACTGCCGTAGACATCCATGCGGTCACCCAGCGGCTCGACCACGCCCACCTGCAACCGTAACGCCCGGCCGGGCTTGGCGTTACCATTCGGGACGCTCAGCACCTCGGGCCGAATACCGATGGTGAGCGGCTTGCCCGCCCAGGGTGCCAGCGCTTCCTGGTGCGCCGGCCCCACGCTCAGGCGGCTCCCCCCGGCCACGAAAACAAGGCCAGCGCCGTCGCCGTCCAGCCGGCCGTTGAGGAAGTTCATCGGCGGCGTCCCGACAAAGCTGGCCACGAAGCGGTTCACAGGACGATCGTAGACCTCAAAAGGCGACGCGCACTGATGGATGATGCCGTCCTTCATCACCACCACTCTATCACCCAGCGTCATGGCCTCTTCCTGATCGTGCGTGACGTAAACGGTGGTGGTGTTGACGGTGCGGTGAATACGCTTCAGTTCGGCCCGCATCTCGACGCGCAGCTTGGCGTCGAGGTTCGACAGCGGCTCGTCAAAGAGGTAGGCCTTCGGCTGGCGCACGATGGCGCGGCCGACGGCCACCCGCTGCCGTTGGCCGCCCGATAATGCCTTTGGCCGGCGTTTGAGCAACTCCTGTATGCCGAGGACGTGGGCGGCGCTCTGCACACGCTCGTCGATGTCCTGACGCTCGGCGACAGCCTTGCGATGAGCCGGCGGGTTGAACAATGCCCAGATGAAGTTATCCCAGAAGGCGTGCTTGCGGCGCAACAACAAGCCAAACGCCATGTTCTTGTAAACCGTCATGTGCGGATACAGGGCGTAGTTCTGGAACACCATCGCGATGTCGCGGTCCTTCGGCGCGACGCCGTTGACAATCCGGTCGCCGATCTGAATCGTCCCGCCGGTGATGTCTTCCAGGCCGGCGATCATGCGCAGCGTGGTGCTCTTGCCGCAACCGGACGGCCCCACGAGCACGATGAACTCGCGGTCCTGGATCGCGAGGCTCACATTGTCGACAGCCTTCACGTCGCCGGGGTAAATCTTGGTAACGTTTTCGAGAGTCACTTCAGCCATGGCGATCCCACTTCAACATCTGGCAACTACAACTGCATCCGCAGGCCTACCATCCTAACGCAAGTCCAAACGCATTCCGAGAGCGCCAGAGCAGGATCTTGACCACTTATCCGGCCCCCGGCGTCACGTCCGGTGCCATGCCCAAGCGCCAGCGTGGGCATGTATCCCCCCTTGAGCCCGCCCAGGCCACCCCGAACAAAACCTACATCCCGCCCCCTTTTCGCGGTATGCTGCCCAGCCTGAGTTCCAAAGTGGCACACACGGAGGTTAGCCCCAATGGCGGAACCCATGATTCAACTTGATTATGGCAATGTGCTCGACGGCGCTATCGGCGTGGCACACGGGCTGTCACTCAGCGAGATCAAGCGCGGCACGACCGAGGCGTGCGACGCCGTCGTCCAGATAGAACACGAGCGTAAGGACGGCCAGCATCGCTATCGCGACCTGCCCGGCGACGCCGAGATGGTCAAGGTCGTTACCACCGCCGTCCGTAAGTTCAAACCCGGGATAGAAAACCTGGTCGTGCTGGGCATCGGCGGCTCGGCTCTCGGCAATATAGCGCTTCAGACCGCCCTGAACGCCCCGTACTACCAACTCGCCGAAGGCAAGGCACGCCGCGGACCGCGCTTGTTCGTCATGGACAACGTTGACCCGGCGCAGATCGGCAACCTGATCGAACTCCTCGGCCCCAAGCTGGGCAAGACGCTATTCAACGTCATCAGCAAGTCGGGCGAGACCGCCGAGACGGCGGCCCAGTTCCTGATCTTCCGCGACCTCGTCGCCAAGAAGCTCGGCAAGAAAGCCCTGACGCGTAACATCATCGTCACCACCGACCCCGAACAGGGCACCATGCGCGAGATCGTCGAGAGTGAGGGCTACTACGCCCTGCCCGTGCCCCCCGGCGTCGGCGGACGCTTCTCGGTCCTCTCCGCCGTCGGCCTGTTCTCGGCGGCAATGTGCGGCATCAACATCGCCAAGCTCGCCGGCGGCGCCGAAGCAATGGGCAAACGCGTCAGTTCGAAAGCCGCCGCCAAGAACCCGGCGGCGCTGCTCGCGACGATCCTGAACGCGTATTACGTGCGCGGCAAGCGTCTGCATGTCATGATGCCGTATGCCTACCAACTCAAGGATCTGGCCGACTGGTACCGGCAGTTGTGGGCAGAGAGCCTCGGCAAGGAGCATGACGCCGACGGCAAGCCGCAGGTCGTCGGTCCAACGCCGATCAAAGCCTTGGGAGCAACTGACCAGCATTCGCAGGTCCAGCTCTATCGCGAAGGCCCGAACGACAAGGTCTTCATCTTCCTCGAAGTCGAAAAGTTCGCGAAGGACATCAAGATCCCGCGCGTGCCGGGCATGCCAGAAACACTCGGGTACTTGCAGGACACCTCGCTGAGCAAGCTGCTCAACGCCGAAAAACAGGCGACGGAATACGCACTGGTGGCGAGTAACCGCCCCTGCCTGACGATCCGCTTCCCAGTCATCAACGAGGCGACGATCGGCCAGTTCATCATGCTGTGGGAAGCCGCCACCTCAATCACCGGCAAGCTGCTGCACCTGAACCCCTACGATCAGCCGGCGGTTCAGATGGGCAAGGACTACACATACGCCCTGATGGGCAAGACCGGCTACGACAAACAGGCCAAGGCCTACGCCAAGTACGCCAAAGCCAGAGGCAAGCGCACAGTCTGAACATGTGGCACCGGCACCTTGCCGGTGAACACGCCACCTGGGACCCGGTGCCACACCCAAAGCCGCGCCCGACGTCTTTGTCGTCGTTTTTGTCTTTACTTCTGAATTCTGAATTCTGCATTCTCTGGAGTCTTCCATGCATCATGCCGTAATCATGGCCGGCGGATCGGGGACACGACTTTGGCCGCTCAGCCGACGCATGCGTCCGAAGCAGCTCCTGCGGCTGTTTGACGGCGAATCGCTGCTGCAACTCGCGCGGCTACGGCTGGACGGACTGTTCGAGCCCGACAACATCTGGGTCATCACCTCCGCCAATTACGTCGACCTCGTCGCCGAAGCCCTCCCCGACATCCCGCGTGCCAACCTCATCGGCGAGCCGGTCGGCCGTGACACGGCGAACGCGATCGGTCTGGCGGCGGGCTTGCTCGAGGAGCGCGACCCCGACGCCACGATGGCCGTCTTCACCGCCGACCACATCATCAAGCCGCGCGAACCCTTCGCCAACGCGATAACCGCCGGCCTGCGCGCCGCGGAGAAGTACCCGACCAGCCTGGTCACCTTCGGCATCACGCCCGCCGGCCCGCACACCGGCTACGGCTACGTGCGCCGCGGCGAAGTCCTGGCCGCCAGCGTCTATCGCGTGCAGGAATTCAAGGAGAAGCCCACCCTCACGGTGGCGCGCGAATACATCGACTCCGGCGAGTACTACTGGAACAGCGGCATGTTCGCGTGGCGCGTGTCCGCCATCCAGGACGCATTGCGCAAGCACCTGCCCGACAACGCCGCCGCCTTGGCCGAACTGGTCCCC
>JAFGRR010000347.1 GCA_016935035.1 Phycisphaerae bacterium
AAGACGAAGTCGGCATACTCACTCAGGGACATTTCCGCCTCTTGCGCGAGACCCTGCGTCGGGAACTCGGTGCCCGTCCAGCGCAGGCGCTTGGGATCACGCGCCGGCAGGGCCGCCCGGCGGAAGAACACGTCCATGACCGGCTTGCGAGCCTTGCTCACGAGGGCTTGTTTGGCCGAGTCGGATTGCGACAGGGCTCGCGTGTTCTCGCTGCCCCAGATCGCGATGCGGGCGTTGGCCTGCGACATGATTTGCTTGTCGAACGGCGGCGTCTGGGCCAGTTGCTCCGCGCTGGCGTGCTTGAGGAGCATTTCGGAGCAGGCCTCCGGTGTCTGGCGCACCCACGGGTATCCTCCGGCCTTCAGTACCTCGCGATAGACGGCGAGGATTGCCGCCTCGGCCGACGGTGTGCCGGTGATGACGACCACGTCGCCTTTTGTGATGGCGACGCTGTAGTTGACGAGTACATGGGCGAGCTTGTCAATCCGGGGGTCATGCATTGGGGTTTCCTGGTATGTACGGCTGTTCCACGGACAGTGGTTGAAATGGACAAGGTAGTGACCGACATCTCGTTGGGCATTGGGGTTGTCTGCCATCAGCGGCGCGCCACGGATCTGTGAGCCGCGTTTCGTCGCCGTTTGCTGGGAGGCACGGCTTACAGAACCGTGGCACACGAACGCCGCCGCCGGCGCGTCCTACGATTGTGCCTTCAGGGCTCGGACTTCGGCGGTCAGCGCCGGTATGACCTTGAAGAGGTCGTGCTGAATCGTGTAGTCGGCGACCTGGGCCAAGGGAGCCTCGGGGTCGGTGTTGATGTTCACGATGACCTTGCTGCCGCGCATGCCTGCCAGGTGCTGGATGGCGCCACTAATGCCGGCTGCGATGTACAGTTTCGGCGTGACGGTCTTGCCGGTCAACCCGACCTGCCGACTGTGCGGCTGATAGCCGGCGTCGCAGGCGGCGCGCGAGGCACCGACCGCCGCGTCCAGTTCCTTGGCCAGTTTATACAGCAGGGCGAAGTTTTGCTCGTTCTTCAGCGCGCGGCCGCCGGCGACAATGATGTCGGCCTCGGCCACGTCCTTGACCTCACCACCGGCCCGTTCGATGCCCTTGACCGTGATGCGATCATCACCGGCCCCAGGGGTGAATGCCAGGGATTCGGTTGCGGCGGCGCCGCCATCCGTCGGTGCTGGAAACGTGTTGGCCCGCACGGTCGCGATGGCGAGGCGGTCCCTGGCGAAGGTCAGCTTGGCGCTGGCCTTGCCGTTGTAGATGGGCCGGTGAATCTCTAACGCTCCGTCGCCGTCGAGGTCCAGCTCGACCACGTCAGTGCCGAGGCCGGCGCTGAGTCGGGCGGCAACGCGCGGCGACAGGTCGCGTCCCATGAAGCTGGCGGGCAGCAGGAGGACGCGCGGCTGCACCTTCTCGGCCGCCGCCACTAGGGCCGTCCGGTAGCGCGTGGCCGAGTAGACCGCGAGGCTGGTGTTGCTGATGGTGATGATGCGATTGACGCCGGCGACGTTCATGGCGGCGGCGGCCGTGTCAATTTGGTCGCCGACCACGCAAGCCACGACTTGTCCGCCGGTCTTGTCCGCCAAGGCACGAGCCGGCGTCACCAGTTGTAGGGCGGCGGGATGAATGCGGTTGTCACGTTGTTCCGCGAAAATCAGGATATCGTCTGTCATGAGTGCACTCTGTTGGCTGTCGCTGTACCTGGTTGGGTGAAGGCCCGCGCGCGGACCCCCGTTGTCCACGCCACGCTAGATTGCCTTGGCTTCCTCGCGCAGCAGGCGCACGAGTTCCTTGACCGCCTCTTCCGGCTCGCCCGGAATGACCTTGCCGGGTGGGCGCGAGGGCGGTGGTTGCAGGTCGGCCATCTTGGTGCCGCCGACGCTGGCGAAGAGACTGGCGGCGTCGGGCACGTCCGCGGCGGTGACCTGCTTGATGGGCTTCTTCTTGGCCTTCATCAGGTTGGGCAGCGAGGGATAGCGCATTTCGCAAAGGCCCTTTTCGCATGTTACAACGGCGGGCAATGTGACCTGGACTGTCTCCTCGGCGCCTTCGACGCGGCGGTTGGCGGTGAACGACTTGCCGTCGGCCGCGAGCTCAAACTTGACGGCGGTTCCGACGTGCGGCAAGTCGAGGAACTCGGCGACGGCCGGTCCGACGTGACCGCTGTCGAGGTCTATCTCCTGCTTGCCGACCAAGATCAGATCATAGCCGCCATCCTTGACGGCGGTAGCGATGAGCCTGGCGGTTTGCAACTCATCGAAGCCGGCGAAGGCGTCATCCTGGATATGGATACCGTCGTCGCAGCCGACCGCGAGCGCCGTACGCAGGGCCTCGGCTGCCTTGGCTGGGCCGACGGTGAGCGCCGTGATCTGCTCGATGTCGCTGCGTGCTTCGCGCAGCCGCACGGCTTGTTCGATCGCGAACTCGTCGAAGGGGTTAACGACCAGTTTGACGCCGGTGCGGTCAATGTCCGTGCCCCCGGCGGCGATCTTGATTCTGGTCGTCGAGTCGGGAACCTGCTTGATTAATACAAGGATTCTCATACTGTGTCTCACTGCCCGGTGTTCGGATTTGACTAGCATCAAGAACGGACCAGCCATGATACCGGGAACGTGCTGACCGGCAAAGCCGCCGGTTGGCGGTGGCGGTTTGTCGCGGTCCGTGACGCTGAACGGATGGATTCGAATGCGCATCCGCGAACTTCTGAGTACCGGTCGACCAAGCATATCCTTTGAGTTTTTCCCGCCGAAGGACGACGACGGCTTCGAACAACTGCGCCAAACGCTGGCCTCGTTGCGCGAGCTGCATCCGACGTATGTTTCGGTTACGTGGGGCGCTGGCGGCAGCACCCGGCGTCAGACAATCGAACTTGTGACACATATGCGGGCCGATTTCGGGGTCGAGCCGATGGCGCACGTCACGTGCGTCGGGGCGACGCGCGATGAGTTGCAGAGCGTCCTTTGGAAGCTGTCGGACAGCGGCATTGAGAATGTGCTGGTGCTGCGCGGCGACCCGCCCAGGGGCGAGGAGGGCTTTGTGCGCGCGGAGGGCGGATTCGCGCATGCCTCTGATCTGGCGGCATTTGCGCGCCAGTACTTCAAGTTTTGTCTCGCCGGCGCCTGCCACCCCGAGGGCCACATCGAGTCGCCGAGCATTGAAGACGACCTGCGGCATCTTCAGAAAAAGGTCGATGCGGGCTGCGAATTCCTGATATCACAGCTCTTTTTCGACAATCGGCTATACTTCGATTTCGTGGCGCGGGCACGGGCGATCGGCATCGGCGTGCCGATCATTCCGGGGATCATGCCGATCACGAATGTGCGCCAGGTGGAACGGTTCACCAAGGTCTGCGGCGCGACGATTCCCGCAGAACTCATGGGCGAATTGCGGCGTTTGCAGGATGATCCGAACGCCGTTTTGTCGCTGGGGGTGGCGCACGCCACGGCCCAGTGCCTCGAATTGCTCCAGAAGGGCGCCCCGGGCATCCACTTTTACACGCTCAACAAGTCACCGGCGACACGGACCATTCTGACCGCGATCCGCACCGCCTACCCGCCGGCCAGGGCCCCTGCGGGTACGTGAGACATTCGGGCGAGCGTGTAGTCGCGGTGGATGGACCGGCGCGTCCTTCATCGGTCACAGCGACTCCACGACGTCGATGATTCGCTCGTAGTTGGCCAATGTGCTTTGCGGCAGATGGCGGCCGTAGGGGCAGGCGCTGGGCATCAGGACGAAGCCGCGGCCATGGCCGGCGGTGCCTTCGGCGATGGCCTTACGCGTTTTGCGTTCCATCTCGTCGGGCGACAGGTTTTCGATATCGCTGATTTCGAGATTGCCGAAGAGGACGAACTGGTCGCCGTAGCGCTCGCGTACGTACGATAGCTCGACATCGCCCTGGGGCGGCGGCTCGATGGGGTCGAGACCCATGCAGTCGGTGGAGACGATGTCGTCCAGGACTGCACGCAGGTTGCCGTGCGAATGCAGGCGGCAAAATCCGCCGTGACGATGGATGGATTCGACCATCGGGCGGTCGTAGCGGACGACGTATTCGGCGAAGAGGCGTGGCGGCAGGTATGGCGGGCTGGCGTATTCGGGGCCGAAGACGCGCCAAAGGCGGCCGGGCAGCGCTTGGGCGACGGTTTCGGTGCGCTGGTGGATGATCGCGGCGTAGCGGCTGAGCAACTCGTGGAACAGGGCCTGTTCTCGCAGTGCGACCATCGTGTACCTGCCCATTTCGAACAGGTCGGCGGCCATGCACAGCGGGTCGGGAGTGTCGAGCACGACAATGCCGGTGTCGCCGAGGGCGGCTTCGGCGGCTAGAACCGGGGCGACATCGGGCTGGCCGGCGTCAGCGGGCCAAGGCAGGTCGAGCAGGGCACGCATGTCGTCGGCGGTTTTGAGCAGATGCTCGATAGTCCAGACGGTGTTGATGTCGGGATCGCGGCGCGTGAGTGACCTCAGCCGGCGATCGGGCGTGCGGATGGTACGTTCGGTAAGACGGCGACCGCTCTCGTCGAGCCAGGTCCTGGTTTCCGCTAGGCGGCGCAGCGGATCGAGCGGTACTGGTTCGCCGGTGGGGGTTTCGCGGAAGAGCACGCCGCGCAACACCATGCGGTCGGTCTTCTCACGCGTGAGTTGAAGCAGCGGTGTCCAGGATGGGTCGCTGTAGATGTTGAACGGGTCGGCGTCGAGGGGGTTCTCGTCGAGGCCGTTGAGTTCGTAGAAGGAGACTGCCGGCCGATCGACCGGTTCTCCACGCATGGTTGCCATCAGGCGTTCGCGACGGTTCATGGCGTACCATGGTAGCGGCAAGACTGCGCGTGCCAATCATGGCACGCCACGGGCAACGTCAGGGCCCGAGAAGCTATGAGCGTGTTCTGTTGGCTTGGCGGCACACTTCCGTCTGTGGCCGGCTTCCTATGGCCGACGGTCCCGCGACACTCTCTCGTTTGCAATCGCCACGCGAGCCGCTAAGATCCGCACCAGAACAAAAACACATCGCCCGGACGCGGCTCAATGAACGTCGTCGCCATTATTCCGGCCCGCTACGGCTCGACACGCTTCCCCGGGAAACCTCTCGCCCATCAGACCGGCAAGTATCTCATCCAGCACGTGTACGAGCGCGTTACCGCCGCCCATTTAATCGGACGTTGCATTGTTGCCACCGACGACGAACGTATTCTGAACGCGGTCTGTGAGTTCGGCGGTGAGGCCGTTATGACCCGGGCAGACCATGAGTGCGGCACCGACCGGCTGGCGGAGGTTGTGCGCGGCATGCCCGCCGCCGCCGCCGACATCGTCATCAACGTCCAGGGCGACGA
>JAFGRR010000348.1 GCA_016935035.1 Phycisphaerae bacterium
CCGATTCTCGGCACGTCACCGGCAAGCATCCACGCGGCGGAAGATCGCGAGCAGTTCCAGCGGATCCTGCGCGAGCTGGGTCTGCGGCAGCCAACGAACGGCATTGCGTTCTCGCCGGCCGAGGCGGTCGAGGTGGCTGAACGCGTCGGGTTCCCGATCCTGGTGCGGCCGTCATACGTGCTCGGCGGGCGCGGCATGCAGGTCTGCAACAACGCCGCCGACCTGGTGCGTTACATCGACGGCGCGCTGGCGGCCACCGACCGCGAACTCAACATCGACAGTCAGCACCCGATCCTGATCGAGAAGTTCCTGCTCGACGCGGTCGAAGTCGACGTGGACGCGATCAGCGACTACGGCCAGCCCGGGCGCGACGCGGCGGCGGGACGGTGCGATATCTGCGGCATTCTCGAGCATATCGAGGAAGCGGGCATTCACAGCGGCGACAGTTGCTGCGTCCTGCCGCCATATTCTCTGTCGCCTTCGCTGCTGGACGAGATCAAATACCAGGTGAAGCTGCTGGCCCGGCGGCTGAGCGTGTGCGGACTGATGAACGTGCAATTCGCGATTCAGGGCCGCGTCGTCTATGTGATCGAGGTCAACCCCCGCGCGTCGCGAACCGTCCCGTTCATCAGCAAAGCCACCGGCGTGCCGTGGGCCAAGGTCGCGACGAAGGTCATGCTGGGCCAGAACCTGGACGAGGCGTTGCACGGCCTGCGCGTGCCCGACGTGGGCGAACATCGGCACGTGGCGGTCAAGGCCCCGGTCTTCCCGTTCACGAAATTCAAGAGCGTGGACGTAGTGCTCGGACCCGAGATGCGCAGTACCGGCGAAGTCATGGGCATCGACAAGTCCTATCCGCTGGCATTCGCCAAGGCCCTGCAAGCGGCAGGCATCGATCTGCCCACCGGCGGCAAGGTGCTCGTCAGCGTCTGTGACGAGGACAAGCCGCGCGTCGTATCGCTGGCGCGCGAACTGCACGAGATGGGCTTCGCCATCTTCTCGACTATCAAGACCCAGCAAACACTGAAGGAGCACGGCGTGCCGGCCACACTGGTCTCGAAGCACGACGGCCAGGGGCCGCCCTTCCTGCTAGACATGATCCGCAACCGGCAACTCGACCTGCTCATAAACACGCCGATCCACACCGGCAGCGCTACCGAGGAAGGCCGCTGGCGGGCGGCGTCGGCCCAGCTTGGAATTCCGCTCATTACCACCTTGTCCGGCGCGCGCGCCGCGGTCGGGGCCATCCGGGCCCTGCGATCCACCGGCGTCAGCGTCCACGCACTACAGGACTATCTCGCCCCGGGAGGCTCCGCATGATTGCCCGGCTTGCTCTCGAGGATGGCACGATCTTCACCGGCCAAAGCGTCGGCGCCGCCGGCACACGCACCGGCGAAGTCGTCTTCAACACCGGCATGACCGGCTACCAGGAAGTCTTCACCGACCCGTCCTATTGCGGCCAGATCGTCACCATGACGTTCCCGCTGCAAGGCAACTATGGCGTGAATCCCGATGACTTCGAGGCGACGCAGACGCATCTGTCCGGCGTCGTGCTGAAGGCCCTGCCACGCCGGCCAAGCAACCAGCGCGCCACGCTGAGCCTGTCCGACTTCCTCGCCCGCCACGAGATCATGGGCATCGTCGGCATCGACACGCGGGCGCTGACGCGGCTGATCCGCGTGCACGGTGCGCTGCGCGGCGTGCTCTCGACCGAAGTCACCGATGAGTTGAAACTGGTGGAACTGGCCCGCGGCGCGGCACCGATGGCCGGCGCCAACCTGGTCGAGCGTGTCGCGCCCGCCGAGGCCGCCGCCTGGGACCAGCCGCTGTGGCGTTTCCCGGAAGAGCCGCTGGGCCATCCCGATGGCGGGAAGCACGTGGTCGTAGTCGATTGCGGCATCAAGCAAAACATCCTGCGACATCTCGTCGAGCAGGGCTGCCGCGTGACAACGGTGCCGGCCAGCACCAGTGCGAGCCAGATTCGCGAACTCGCCCCCGACGGACTCATGCTCAGCAACGGCCCCGGCGATCCGGCGGCGGTCAGCGAAACCGTCGCGACCGTGCGCGAACTGCTCGGCCAGATGCCCATCTTCGGCATCTGCCTCGGACACCAACTGCTGGCCCTGGCGCTCGGCGCCGAGACGTACAAGCTGCGTTTCGGCCATCACGGTGTGAATCTGCCGGTGCTCGATCGTCAGACCGGACGCGTGGAAATAACCAGTCAGAACCACGGCTTCGCCGTACGAGCGGAATCACTGGCCCGCGTAGGCGCAACCGTTACGCACGTCAACCTGAACGACGACACGATCGAGGGCTTTGTGCACGACGACCTGAACATCATGGCCGTGCAATACCACCCGGAAGCCAGCCCCGGCCCGCACGACGCCGCCTATCTGTTCAACCGCTTCACGGCCAAACTGGCCGCCAGCAAGACACGCGGCGCCGACGCGCTGGTGTAGTCATGGAATGCGGCGGCGGCCTCCGTGCCTAACGCCGCATGTAGTGGCCGACGTCTCGTCGGCCGTCTTCTTCACGGGTGCCCCACGGTTTCAACCGTGGGGGACTGATACGAACTTGATAACCTCCCAGCCCCCGAATCAGTCCCCCACCCTTGAAAGGGTGGGGCACCCGTGCCC
>JAFGRR010000349.1 GCA_016935035.1 Phycisphaerae bacterium
CGCTTGCCCTTGTTGCGCCAGACCTTCGACCGGTCGAACCAGGGAAAGAGCGCCCCCACCGTAAACAGTCCGATCGCTTCGCTCAAGGAGTGGTTGTTACGAATCGATCGTGAGAACGCGATGTAGTGTTCGATGCGCTGAGCCTGCCTGTAGACTGACGCCGCGATCCGCGCGTAGCGCTCAGCATCAATCACGCCGGCGTCGGTCGCCGCGCGCAGCAGAAACATCCACGCCATCAGGCGAAACGTCGTTTCCTGACCACAGGCCCACTGCACTCCCGACCCCGGCGGGTTCGACTCGATCCACTCGTCGATCAGATCCAGCCCAAGGGTCAGCCACGATGTGTCGGCGGTCAAGCCGTAGGCTCTCACCAGGTCAAAGCAAAAGGCAAAACGGCTCGCCTCCCAGACGAATTTCATGTCCGACAGGCTTGGATCAAACTGCGTATAGCGGCGCCAGTGACGGTTGCGCGGCCAATGGACGCCGTCTTGCGGATCGAGATGCCAGTTGATCGGCCGTCCGAGTTCGTAATCCCGCGTACTGAAGAACCGGACGACGCCGGCCTTCAATCGCCCAGTACGGGCCAGCAACTCCTGCCGCCGACGGGCGCTGACCAAGGGCCCGAGCGCCTCGCTCGCCTCTTTGACATGCGTCAGATTGAAGAAGAACGGCGGTCGGTCCGCGTGGTGCGCCCGCAGCAAATCCTGTGGACTCAGATTGTCCCTCAGGTGTCCCCGGAGTTGCTCAACACCAAATGGCGTAGCCCGGTCAAGCCACTCAATGTAGCCGCTCCTCGCCTTAACCGCGTTGACGATACGCTTGAAGGCGGTTCGCGGGCCCAGGGATTGAATTGTCCGGATTATCGTCCGGGGATTCACGTCCACCGACTCCTGACTAACCCCAGCCTGGTCCGGCATTCACCCGTCGTCTAATCCACCGGACGGAACTGCTCTGGTGTTGTTGACTCAGCTTATGTCAATAATTCGTCCGCTGCGTGAGGACTCCATGGCCGCAAACGTCGCGCTCATGACATTCTCGATCTCGTCGAACGGAATCACCGGTGGACCACCGCGCGCTATCGTGTCGATGAAACGCCTGAATTCCTCGGTGTGTCCCTTGTCCATTCGCCAGAGTTTCATCTTCGAGAAGCCGCCGTAGCCGCAGCCCGCGAGTGCGCGGAAATTGTCGAGCCGCAGGCACTTGCCATCGCCGAACACCTCCAGCGTTTCCTTCGGGTAGCTCTTGTGGCCATTGCCAAAGTAGTGCAGTGTCCCCATTGAGCCATCGGCGAACGTCAGCGTGATCGTCATCTTGTCGTCGCGAATCGCCAGCGCCGGCGACTCGCCGATGCGCGTGGCGACTACGCGGACCACCGGTGCTCCCACCAGGAACATCATCAGATCGATCCAGTGGCACCCCTCGCCGATGATGCGGCCGCCGCCGATCTTCGGATCGTGCAGCCAGACCTCCGGCGGGATGACGCTCGCGTTCACCATCATGCTCATAGTCACGGGCTCGGTACGTCCCGCGAGCAGCTTCTTTATGCGTTCGGCGTGCGGCGAGAACCGTCGATTGAAACCAACCAGCAGTTGCCGCCCGCCCGCCTGCTCGAGCGTCTCCCGAATGGTGGTCAGTTGTTCACGCTCAAGACACAGAGGCTTCTCGACGAAAACATGCTTGCCCGCCTTCAACGCCTCCAGCACCATCGGTGCGTGCAGATCGTGTCTGGTGAACACGAACACCGTGTTGATCTCGGGCGTGTCCAGAAGCGTGCGATAGTCAGTAGTGACCTTCTGGAAACCGAACTTCCGGCCCGCATGAGCACCAGCCACGGGGTCGATGTCGGCAATGCACGCCAGACGCGCGTCAGTCTTCGACAAGCGCGGCAGCGCGGTCATCTTCGCGAAGTTGCCCGCGCCTATCACGCCAATCACCGCTTTACCGGCCGGCTTGCTGGAGGCTGGACTGACCGGCAACGTAAGCGTCGTATCGCGCGTCACGGGAGCTTTGGGGTAGGTCAGCACGAGCCCAAGCACCTCGCGGTTGCCGATGAGTGTGCGGTAGGCCTCGGCGGCGTTGGCATGCTCGATACGTTTGCTGATTAGCGCGTCCACATTCAGTTGTTTTGACGCAAGCAGTTCGAGGATGGCCTCGAAATTGCGTTGTTCGGTCCAGCGCACATAGCCGAACGGGTAGTCATGCCCGGCTTGCTCGTACCCCGAGTCGTATCGGCCAGGGCCGTACGAACAGGAGACCTGGAACGACAGTTCCTTCTGATAAAAGTCTGCGCGGTTGAGATTGAGCCCGACCACGCCGACCAGCACGATACGCCCCCGCTTTCGACACATGTTGGCAGCCTGCTTGACGATGTCGTGGCTTTTCGCGGACGCAGTGATGATGACGCCGTCCACGCCGGTGCCACCCGAGTAGGCAAGCGCCGCCGCAACAGGGTCGGCCCCATTGGCCAGATCAACTGTTTCGACACCGAACTCGCGCGCCAACGTCGACTTGGCGGCATCCGGATCAATACCGAGCACCCGACAGCCGTTGGCCCGAAGCATCTGAGCCGTCATCAACCCAATCAGCCCCAGTCCCACAACCACGATGCACTCGCCCAGCGTCGGCTCGATCAATCGGCAACCCTGGAGTCCGATCGACCCCAGCACTGTGAACGCCGCCTGCTCGTCCGTCACCCCCACCGGTATTCGAGCGCACAGGTTCTTTGGCACGCAGACCATCTCCGCATGCGCGCCATTGCTCACCACCCGATCGCCGACCTTGAAAGCTGAAACGCCGTCGCCAGCCTCCACTACCTCGCCGGCGTTGCAGTAGCCCAACGGCAGCGGCTCGTCCAATCGCGAGAACACCGCATCCAGCGTCGGCAGCAGACCATCGGCCTTGATCTTATCCAGCACCTGCCGAACTTTGTCCGGCTGCGAGCGGGCCTTCGCGATCAGGCTGCCCTTGCCGAACTCCACCAGCATTCGCTCGGTCCCCGCCGAAATCAGCGTGGCACGTGTGCGGATAAGCAAATGCCCGGGCCGCGTAAGCGGGCAGGGCACATCGGCTACCTCAACTTCGCCGGTTCGAAGATGCTGCAAGACCTGTTTCATCGCGTCACCTCTGCTACTGATCATGGACACATGCCAGACCAGCCTGATCCTGTCGCTTGGCCACCAGGCACGGCCCTGGAATGTGTGTGACATCCGCTGGGCCAGCTACCCACCTTTATGCGGCCGCTGGATCAGAACTGGAAGTAGACGAAATCCACTCTCTCTGAAGGCCATAGGGCAAACAGTGCCAGGATGACTACGAAATAGACCGCGAGCTGCATTGGCCGCGTCATCTGATCGAGTTTTCTGGCCAGGGTGCCGACGCGATAGGACCAAGCGTGGAAGACCACGAAGAGGCCTATCATCCCGACTGCGAGGAAGGGATTGACGGTACCCAGGCCGAGCGCGCCGACACTGAAATCAAAATCGAACAACACGTACTTCTTGATGCAGTACAACAGGTCGCTGATGTTCTGGGAGCGGAACACCGCCATGCTCAAGAAGATGAAGTACTGGCAGATCGTCCAGCGCATGATCTTGACGACCAACGGCGTGCGTTTGGGTGCGACCACCTCGCCGGACTTGGACTTGCGCTTTCGGCCGCCAATACCGAAAACGCGTTCGATGGACAGGAAGATTCCCTGATACACCCCCCAGAGTACGAAGTTCCAGCCGGCACCGTGCCACAGGCCTGCCAGAGTCATGGTGAGCATGAGGTTGCGGTACGCGTTAATCGCTCCGTGCCGGTTGCCGCCGAGCGGGATGTAGAGATAGTCGCGCAGCCAAGAGGCCAGGGAGATATGCCAGCGCCGCCAGAAATCGGAGATGCTCTGGGCCGCGAACGGGAAGTTGAAGTTGATCGGAATGTCGAAGCCCAGCATTCGACAGACTCCACGCGCCATATCAGTGTAGCCGGCGAAGTCACAGTACACTTGAATCCCGAAGGCGAGTGCCCCGAGCCAGATCAGGATGCTGGGTAGACCCTGGGGCGATTTGAATATCGTGTCCGTAAGGGCGGCGATGTGATCGGCGATAAGTACCTTTTTTACCAGCCCACTTAAAAACAGGTGACAGCCGCTTCTAAGGTTCTCCGCCCGGAGGCTCTTGACCGAATATAGTTGCGGAAGAAACTCGGTACTGCGGAGGATCGGGCCGGCCACCAACTGCGGAAAGAACGCCACGTACAGGGCAAAGCGGATGAAAGACTTCTCGGGCGGCGTGTCGCCGCGAAAGACATCGATACTGTAGCTCATGGACTGGAACGTATAGAAGGAGATACCCACGGGAAGGGTCAGCTGCACCGTGGGGAGCACGGCCTCCAGGCCGACCCAGATGAAGACGGCATTCATCGAGTCGACGAAGAAATTGAAGTACTTGAAGACCGCCAGCAGGCCAAGGTTGGTCACGCAGCTCATAACGAGCCACGGGACGCGTCCTCGGCGCGACTTTGCATGGCCCATGCCTAGACCGGCGACGTAGTCGTTCAGTGTCGAGAACAGGATTAGGAGGATGAAGACAGGGTTCCACGACATGTAGAACACGTAGCTGGCCAGCAGCAACATCACTGACTGCAGTGTGTTGGTGCGGGCCAAGACGATCCCGGCCATGACGACCAACATCAAAATCAGGAATTCGGGTGTCTGGAAGAGCATGCACGAACCTGCCTAGTCTCGAGATGAAGCGTCCAGGATGGCCTGTCCCAGCGCGGCGGACCAAGTCGCGCGCCCGGGCTCGAAAGGGTGTCCGGGATCAGAGAACTCGTCCGCCGCCAGTAGCCCGGAGTGATCGACGAACACTGCGCCGGTCTCCTCTGCCGCTTCGGAGAGTGCCTCGGTCGCGCGGGCCCGTAGATCATTGTCGAGCAGCGCGGTGAACTCGGGATGAACCGGCGCTAAGACAATGAGCACTTGACAATCGGCCTTCTGCAGGTATCGGACCATCTGTTTGAAAATCGCCATCATCTCTGGCAGATCACCTCCGGACCTACCGGCAAAGGCGGCCAGTTGCCGGGCGATGCCGCGATCCATGGCCGCCTGCGATACGGTCTTTCTGCGAATCCACGGGGCCTTGTAGTTGGTCGTGTAGCCCTCGTACCGCAGGTCGGCGCGGGAGACCTCCCGCAGAAAGGCGTCGAGCGCTCCCGGCGGCAATGAGCGAAAGGTCAGCAGATCTTGGATCCGGGAGGCGTTCAACACTCCCCACTCGTGCTCGCTGAAGAGCGGCTCAAAAAAGCTATGGTCTGCGTCGGGAAGGAAGTGCCACCAGCCGGCTATTGTCAACCTGTCATCTGGAATCGGATTGGGCAGCGGGGTAGTCACGGAACCGAAGTCGGCGCTGATTACGACAAGTGACGGCCTAGCCTCTGCCACCGCGGGGAGAATGAGCAGGAACTCGCGGGGCGTGGCCCCCGTCCACGAGAGGTTGTAGCTCTGGCGTTCATCGGTCAGCATGCCGTCGATCACAGAAGCATCAATCCCCTCAAGCACGACGCTGGAGCCCAGGATGCAAACGTCGCCGTGATGTCCGGATGATGCCTGATCATCCAGGAATGACTTGATCGCCACGATGCGTTTCAGGCCCTGGGGGATGACATGCCATTTGGCGACAACAAGATAGGACACCAACAGGTATGCCCCGAAGGCAAGTGCTACGATCAACGCGACATCCACAAGACTGGCGACCGCCCGGAGATTCTCACTGCGGGCTACTCTGCTTTCGTCCACGAGGGCGACTTCTCCCATGAAACACCTTTCTTACCAGCCCGTTCCTGCGCGGGACCCGCAAGGTGCGAGGGCCGCGGGTCTACGGCTGCCCGCGCAGCGGCACCTCGACGGCGGCCACTTCCGCCAGACGGTCCCGCAACAGCCGGGCATCTTCCTCATTGATCACTTCTTCCCCTTCCGCGGGGACGATTGCAGTATAGCTCTTCGTGAAGGTCTTGATCCCGTACGCGAGCGGGCGCGGCGCGAGCGTGACCAACCCCAGAAAAGTCTTCGCAATCATGCCCCGGTGAAACCCGTTCCGCATGAGTGATTTGGCGCGATCCCAGACCGCCAGGGTTTGCTTCCGAAAGGTCCGGGTATGTCCGACATAACGATAGACGTACAGCAGATCCTGCACGTTACCGAACGTGCTTTCCCGATACGAGCGCAGGTAGAGGTCGAAGCTCGTGGAGAGCAGCGCCCGCGGGTCCACATGCCACCGCTGCCACCACTCTGTCTTGCCTACCAACGCGCCGTAGGTCATCGGGTACCGTATCGTCGGCATCCGCTTGATCGCCGCGTCGTCGGTCACCGGACGCCGCGTGGTCACCGGGTTGAGATTAAGGTCAGTCTGAATCGTACCACAGCCAAGCACGTCAATGGCCGGGTTGGCCTCCAACGCGTTGACTTGTCTCTCCAAACGCTCGGGGAATATGATGTCATCGGCGTCCATGCGGGCGATCCACTTGCCGCGGGCCATGTCGATGGCCCGGTTGACCGTCACTGGATGCCGACGGTTGCGATCGTTGCGCGCAAGACGCACGCGCGAATCGTCGATCCGTTGCAGGTATTCCCACGAGCCATCCGTCGAGGCGTCGTCCACCGCGATAAGTTCCCAGTCCGTGAGGCTCTGCGCAAACACCGACCTCACGGCCTCTTCGAGAAACCTGATTGCGTTGTACACAGGGAATACGATGCTAACCGTTGGTATCTTGCTCATAGTGACGCCTGTTCCCTGCTGACGCGATTGACAATGGTGAGGGCTCTGTTGATCTGGTCCTCTATGCGGAAGCTTCTTCTGATATAGTCCTGCGCCCGTCGCCCCATCTCGGCAGCAGCCTCTGGATCATTGACAAATCGACCCACGCACTCGGCCAGGCCCTCGTCGTCCTCTACATCGAAGAGAAGTCCAGTAACTTCAGGAAGAATCATGTCGAGAACGCCCCCCACCGGCGTCGCCGCCATCGGTTTGGCCAAGGCCATGGACTCCACCACCGACCGGGGGTGCCCCTCTGAGTGTGTTGGTAAAACGATGATCGTGGCAGCCTTCATTACCTGCGGCATGTCGTGGCGCAAGCCTAACCACTCGACACGGTCCGCCACGCCGAGGCTATCCGCCAGGGCCTTGGTCTGCTGAAGATAGTGTTTGTTCTTGCCAATCGGTTGAAAGTCTCCTGCCAACCACAGCACGGCATCGTGCCCGGTGTCAAGGATGCGTCTGAGAGCGGCGATGGCGGTATGCTGTCCCTTGGTGCGCATGATGCCCGCGGGCACGAGGATGCGAACGGGCCGGTGGCTCTGCGGCAATGGCGCGTCGAGTTCGCGAGCGGACAGCGCAATCATCTCCTCCGTGTCGATCGGATTATGCAACACGTGCATAATTCCACGATCGATGCCCGAGCATTGCAGCGCCGAACGGGTCGCATACGATACTGCAATAACCGCTGCACAGTGTCTTCTACAGATCCACTTTCCATATTCCGGCACCATGTCCGGCGTGTACCAGCCCCGGAGATGAAGCACAAGCGGGATTCCCCGAAGACCCCAGATCGGCGTCGCCAGTATCGCGCTCTTGAAGTTGTTCGTACAGACGACGGACGGCCTCAGATTACGCAGCACGGTGCAAAGTCGAGCGCGAACCTTCAGCAGATTGGGCACAGCCAAGGCCATTCGCCAAAGGCGATGCACTCGAGAGAACCCTTTTCCACCAACCACGGTCGCCCGCGCTTCCGGGCAGAGAACATGATAAGGGAGACCGGCTTCGCGAACCGCCTTGACGTAGGGTTCACACTCACCATATGGGTCCACCACGGAAACATCCGCGTGCGCGGAGAGCCGTCGGGCAAATTCCACGTCGCTGCGTGCCGCGCCGCCGTAGTGCGGCCTGAAGGAAAACATGACAATGTGCATTATATGTGCCCGCTCCCACGGCCTACCCGGTCATGCCACACCACCGGCCCTGTTTGACGCGACGGGTACGCCGACTGAGGCGGCAAGGGCGCGACTGTCGGTAGGTCTACCCTTCGCCTCAGCCCAAACAAGCAGCTGAGCAGGTACACTGCGATAACTGGCCAGAGCACGCTTCGCACAGCGGTCATCACGGTATACCGGGCCATTAGCGTCATGACAGGGATCAAGGCTGCGTGTGCCACTCCCCAGGTAAGCGAGGGGGCCGCGCGGGCCCGTTGTTGAATTTGCTTGGACAATAATCCCAGTGTAAACAAAGCCACCATGACACCGGGAAATCCGAAGTCGCAGTACAGATCCGCCACTACAGTGGTTCCCGCGCCGGATTCCATGTTTCCGCGATTGATGATCGCAGTCAGGAAAGTGGCGCTGGTCACAAAGTTTGCGGGCAGCAGTCTTCGGGAGAACGGAATCAGTCCTGCCGCTGTGGTGATCTGGAGTTCGCCAAGGCGGTAGTTATACTCGGATGGAATCGTAGCCACAGCCGCGTGGAGAGTACGCACACTGCCGCCAAAGTTCATCAGGCCCGTGTCCCAACTAATCTGGTGGGATTCCTCTCTGGCAGTCTGAATGAACGAAGAGACTGTCCGATCAGGGGACCACCTCGCTACGCGAATGACACCCATGAAGAAGAGCCCCCCCACAATAATGCAAATCAGCACTTTGAAAGAGATCAGACGCACATATTCCGAGTACGCCGCGGCAACAAGCAGAGCCATCGTCACAAGTGTCGATCGATCGCCGAGAATGGCAAACCAGCCCACGAACAGTGCCAACCCTATTTTCGGAATCAGCCCGATTTTCCACTTCCGCGTGAGCAGGGCCGCCGTGATGGTCAGCACCAGAAGACCCAGCCGAAGCAGCGTATCCGCCAGCAGAAACGTAATGTGGGCGCCGTATTCACCGGGCGCGTACGTGTACACACCGCTAGAAATCACGTCTCCGACAAGCCGAGCCCAGGCTGCCAGGGCGACTGCTCCAGCCAGGAAGAGCACTGTACCGATCCTCTTCCATGACATTAGAGCGGCCCGGTCAACGTTTGCCGGCCACTGGACGCAATTGTACCGATCGGCCGGAATGTTGAAACCGAGCGCAAAGCACGCAAGCCCGGCCGCGGTCATGGCCGCGGCATAGCACACCACCGATTGATCGTACCAGAGTGCATTCTCACTGGGCGCTAGACCGATCAACCAGAAGAGGGGATACGTTGTGTGAACGACCAAGTACCCGAGCATGAAGAGAATTTCCACTGATATCCAGTTCCTCGGCCGGGGACTGGTCGCGCGGTACAGGATCTGGATAACCATGACCGCCAATGCCAGGAACACGCAAAATCCCATGAACGGTCTGGACAACGCCGACGGCGCAAAGAGCGCGGCCGCAATCGAAAGGACGATGATACACACGAGGAGTGCCGAGGCAGATCCTCGACTTACGCCCCTCGTAGTAATCACGCGAGCGGCAACTGGTCGCATCGTGTTCCTCGCAAAAAAGTCGGGCATCAACTTCTGATGCAGGTCGGGTCGCCCGGCTGTCTGGATTCAACGCAGGCGGGCTTCGATTGCCTCGACGCGCCGCTGAAGGTCTCCCAGAATTCTAGCCAGTTCACCCGCCTGCTCAAGGGGACCGAGGCGGTGCTCACCAATTCGCACGATTTGCATCGGATTCCCAATCGCGGTACTGTTGTCCGGCACATCCTTGTTGACCACCGCATTCGCGCCGATCTTCACGCCATTTCCCACGACGATCGGTCCAATGAGCGCCGCACCGGCACCGATCAACACGTCGTCGCCTACCCTGGGCTGAGATTGACCGTCGGCCCCTCTCCTCCCCGATCCGCCGAAAGTCACACCCTGGAGAATATACGCCCGCGCCCCAATTACTACGGTGTCACCAATGATGATTGATCGAGGATGCGGCAGGAACAATCCTCCACCGATTTCCGCGCCGGTGCTGATATCCAGTCCGCAGAATATCTGCAGAACCCGCTCCATCAGCCGGTATCCGATGCGGACGCGCCGGCGACGAGCCCTGTGTCCAATGCGATAGATGACGGCCGCGCGAAAGCCCGAGTACTGGATGAACCCAACAAGGACCCTGAGCCACGTCCCCCGCGCCGTGTGTCGGCACGCCGCTTCGTAGTCCGCGAATACCTCGTCCTTGAAGCTCATGTGATGTCTCCCCGTATGTCAGGTGTCGCCGACGGCACGACTCTCGCGGCCACCGGCGTCAGCTTCATCGTGACGAACATGGCCACTGCCATCGCAAAGAACAAGGCTATCGACGAACCCGCCCGAGCCCAGGCCGCTCCCTGGATACCATACAGTGGAATCAGGGCCCAGGACAACACAACGCTCGCAACCGCCGCCGCAATCCAGGCGCACAGCAGTGTGATGAACGCGCGCGCGGCCGTAGTGGCGGATGAGAAGTTCGATGCCAAGACCATAAACGCCATGCCGACCGTCAGCCACATGAACTCAACTGTGTACTCGGCGTACTCCGCCTTGAATAGAATCGTTAGGGCGATCTTTCCGAGCACGGCAAAGACGACGATCGCCAACGCGCAGATTCCACCGAGTAATAGCTGCAACTGTACCAGCAACCGCAGAAAACGACGTCGATCAGAGAGAAACGTCTGGGCAAATCGTGGACTTGCAGCAACTCCCAGAGCACTGACAAGCATGATTACCGCCGTTGTGACCGACATCATCGCCGTGTAGTAACCCAGGGCGCTGGCCCCGTGATAGGACTCCAGGAAATAGGCCGGCACATTGTTGCTGAACGACCCGATCGTCATCGCCAGCCCCAAGGGCAACACGCGAACACACAATTTCCAGAGCATGCGAGCAGACCAGTCCGGGCGCAGTGATATTTGTTCACCTGGCTTTGCAAATCTCTTCAGCACAAAACATGCCATGGGAATGTCATAGCCAAACATCAGGCCCGCTCGAACCACCAGCAGACCTACAACCGCCCACGCCAGCGACCGCGTTATCGCGAACGTGGCAGCGAACACGCCAAACGCCGCGAAGGAGAGGATTATTTGCGACCAGCCCGAGAAGTTCATGCACTCGTGCTTCTGCATGACAGCGTGAAACATCTCGCGAACCGACAGAACCGACGTACCGATGCCCACTAGCACGATGATCCACTGAACGCTTGGCGGATACCCCGCCACGATCGACACGACAAAGGTGATGAGGACCGCCAGTGTCGCGCCGACGAGCCGCAGCCCAATGTAGTGCCCATACCCGAATTCGCCGCGCGCATCGGTAACCAGCGCAGGTCGAAGGTGCAGGTTGGTCAGAAACGAAATCGGCAGGCACACGGCCACGCTCAACCCGTAAACCCCCACGACCGCTGCATCGCCCAGCTTCACCAACACAAGCAGCATGCCCCAGCGGGCCACGGTGTAAAGTAGGTTGCCGGCGAATGTCCATGTGAAGTTTCGACGCAGTGACAGCGGCCGCGCCGCGATCTCAGGACTCGACGACGCGGCCCGCCGGTCGGTTATCTCACCGCTAGCGCTGGCCGTCATTGAGATGACATCGGTGTCTGAGGGACTTTCCATCTGATCTTCCCAAACCTCCCTGACGCAGCCGATCACGTTGTGGCGCGCCGGGCTTCCTTTCGTTGCTCACGCATCTTGCCTGCAAAGATGACTCCACGAGGCTGGCGAACACTGTGTTGACACTCCAAAGCGTTGCCCAAGCAGTGGGATCACATCTGCGCTGCTGTGTGACCGTCGCACACCGTTTTGATACACCAAGTGCCGGACCTGCGCCGTGCCTGGCTGGGCCTCATGGCACCTCACAACCCTTGACACAGTGGGCGGCGCCACGCGCATCTCGGCAACATGGGTTCGATCAGTCCGCAGTCTCCGCGAATGGCCGATGGGACTCTGAACTCGCAGCATCCCGTCGCGTCCAGTTCATCTAGCGGGCGTCAGCGTCCTCCAACTCGGCCAGCCCCTTTTCGATACGTGCGATCGCATTGACATCCGGCTCACGTGACCGCGCAGCCAGATAGAGTGCCTTGGCCTCCGCTGGCCTGTACAGCCCACTTGAGCAGCTCTTTGGATTGCCATACAGTCGGGCCAGGTAGATTCTGGGCCACGGCGAGGTGTCGTCGCTGGCAATCGCGTCCAGGAACTCTGCCTCCGCCTGATCAAACTGCCCCAAATAGTAGTAGTTGATGGCAACGTAGAAGTGTTGCCACATATCCGACTCACGGATTGGCAAACGCAGAACACGCTCATGCACCTGGATCGCCTCACGAAACCTTCCTGCTGCGCGGAGAGCGAGCCCCTTGGCCGTCAGATGCGATGCCAGCGCCTCAACGCAAACGAAGGCCAAAACTGGCAGAATGGCTGTCATGCCCCATAGCTGGCGTACGTTGAATCTGTCTCGCAGCAGCAGGGCCGCGTGCGTCAGGGACGCCAGATAGACCGGCAGCCACACTGCCGGTAGCCGCGAGGCCGCGGCCGCCAGCGCCGCCAGCGCGAGCACATATGCCGCCACGCGTCCCTTCGGCGGGCATTTCGGCCGGAGAGCAGCACGCGCCAGCGCAACGAGGACAAAGACAAGCCCGAAGAGACAGATCTCCGCCACAAAAGACCGTTCGAATGCCGAGAGGCCCTCAGTTCCTTGTCCGGTGTACGCGAGGGCAACAAAGCGCCGCACCGGGACAGCGTCCAGCAGGAGATGGCTGTAGACGGCGGCCGCGACGGTGAGATAGGCGACGGGGCTTCGAAGCTTGGTGCACAACCTCAGAACAAGCCAGATCAGTAACACGAGAACGCCGGTCGAGAACGGAGCGTGCGTCAGAAAATGCCTATCCGCGGACGGCTCCAGAAAGACCGCGGCGCCCCACTCGACGAGGTCCACTGCGTGGGCCAACAGCACGATGAACGCTGCCCACAGATGGGGCATCACCCCACCGCGGGCCTTGACCGTGGTGCAACCGGCCAATGACAGCCCGACAAGTGTGTGCCCGATCGTCGCCATGCACTGCGGGACCTCTGAAACGGACTGCCTCTCAGGCCTCACCGCAATCGGTCCCGGCCGCCAAGGTCAATCCGGACTACAGGTAGACTCCGTCCGCGTCAGCCGTCACAGTGCACGGCATAACCTCTTGCCGCTACGGCACTTGTGCCAGCATCTCCTTGCAACCCTTTCGACTGGTGCTCCGTCCGCTCCGCGTAGCGGATGCCGCGCACTTCGGCGGCCCGCTTGGACCCGTGCGGGACTGCCAGCACAGCGCCATCCGAGACAGTGACCCGAGCGGTGACGGAGCACCATCGATCTTATCGGTCAACCGGCGCTCCGTCTATAACGAGCAGGACACGCCCAACCTCTGCCAACCGTACGCTATCGCACGCCCGTAGTTCAGCCCGTCACCACCCACCAAACCCCAGGCGTGACAGCACGCTGTGCGGCCGGAGGCGAGTCGGCTGGCCGCCTCCTTGACGGGTAGGCTGCGAGTACCTACAAGCCATGAACACGCACCGGTAAACCTCAGTCGTGCTTGAATGCCGTTGTCGCTCAGGTACATGTGCGACGGACTGCCGTGATAAACCCGAACCGGCCGCCCAGGGCTTGTGGTTGGCCGCCAGACCGGCCTCTGCGCCGCTCCGGCCGCAGCTTGCAGATCGTCGCCGCGCAAAGCCGTCGTGGATAGGAACGCGAACGTCTTCATGGATACATCGAATGAGAGCATGTCGGCGCTAGCGGCAGCGGTCCAGGCTGTTCCAGGCGACCTCCAAGGCTCCTGGTGTGTCGCCCACACGAAGCCGCGGCAGGAGAAGTTACTCGCGGCCGACCTGCATGCGCGCGACGTCTTCCACTACCTGCCGCTCTGTGCGCGAACGACGCGCAGCGCGAACAGCGGGCGGATATCGCGCTCGTTGGTTCCCGTCTTTCCCGGCTACCTGTTCTACATCAGGCGTCCAGACCAATGGAACGACGCGATGATGACCAACCGCATCGTAAACACCCTTACAGTCTCCGATCAAAGCGAGCTGATCGGGCAGCTACGCCACATCTATCGCATGCTGGAGACCGGAGCAGATTTCGAGCGCGGCGACCTGATACACGTTGGAAAGTGGGCGAGGATCAGTGCCGGTCCGCTGGCGGGGCTTGAGGGCATCATCTGCGGCCGACTGTCCCACCTCCGCCTGGGACTGAACGTGCAGATGCTGGGCCAGTCTATCAGCGTCGATGTGGCCCAAGACCTTCTGGAGAAGATCAACGGCCCCAGCTACCGCTGCTGATACCGATTCCTCCCCAAGCTAACGCATATGCAGGAAGCGTGCAGCGTTGGGACTCCGTGCCTTGCGTCGCCTCTCGGGTCCCCACACGCTGATGACGTCAGACCACGAGACATGATGCTACGCATTGGCTGAATCCGTGCTAGCCCAGATTCTCGCGGTACCAGTCAATCGCCTTGCGGATGCCCTGCTCGAACGACACGGCCGGCTCATAGCCGATCAACTCGCGGGCCCGGCTGATGTCGGCCAGCGAGTGCTTGATGTCGCCGGCGCGCGGCGGCAGGTATTCCGGCTTGACGTTCTCTTTGCAGAGCAGTTCTCGGATCGTGTTTACCACTAGGTTTACCGAGACCGCATCCGCCGTCGAGATGTTCATCGCCTCGCCATGCATCTCTGGCGCGGTGCCCGCCAACCAGTTGGCCTGCATCACGTTGTCGATGTACGTGAAGCCGCGCGTCTGCTCGCCGTCATCGAAGATCTTCGGCGACTCGTTCCGCAGCAGTGACGAGACAAACAGCGGAATCGCCGCCGCGTATTGGCTGGTCGGATCCTGCCGCGGCCCGAACACGTTGTAATACCGCGGGCAGATGGTCTGCAAGCCGAAGGCCTCGTAAAACGCCCGGCAGTACAACTCGCAGGTGGCTTTGCTGGCGGCATAGGGGCTGATGGGCGCAAAGGGCAACCCCTCGTGCTGCGGCAGCACCGGGCTCTGCCCGTAGACCGACGAACTCGACGCTAGGATGAACCGCCGGGCCTTGGCCAGGCGGGCGGCATCAAGCATGTTGAACGTGCCGTTAACGTTGACGTCGTGCGTCGCCCGCGGATTCTCGATCGAACGCGGCACGCTGCCCAGGGCGGCGAGATGCAGAACAACCTGCATACCGTCGGCGGAACGACGAGCGGTATCCACGTTACGAATGTCCCCCTCGATCAGTTCGATCTTGCCCATAACCTCGGTGAGATTCTCGCGTTTGCCACCGGAAAAATCGTCCAGCACACGAACGAACTCGCCCTTATCCAGCAGGAAGCGCACCATGTTGCTGCCGATGAAACCCGCCCCGCCCGTGACCAGCCATTTGCCCATGCGTTGCTTGTCCTTCCTGGAGGCCCCGCGATGGTGCGCGGGTCCCGCCTGCGTTCGAACACCCACGGTGCTCGGATCGAGTCATCTTGTGGTGCGCGCATCGTAAAAGCGGACCGGTCGCCCGACCAGAGCGGCACGCCGCCGACCGAGTGATGTTCTAGTTACGTCTATCGGTCGCGCAAGTTCGGCAGATTGAACATCCGGGAGCGTGCACCGCCCGGCGACGCCGCACCATCGCAACGCAGTTCCACGCCCGGAATCGCGCTAACACGCCACTGCCAGGCAGCAAAGCCAATTTGATCCCAGGCATGATTCGTCAGCCGATGCTCGGGTCCGCGACCGGGTCGCGCGGCGTTCGCCAGTCGGACACCCCGCCGCCGCGCATTGCCGGCGTAACCACCGTATTGGCTGGCGTTTACGTGCACGCGCCTGCCAACTGGCCCCTGAACTGAAAACCACCGGAAACGTGACTCACCGGGCGCCGCTTGTGCGCGACATTCGTCGCCAGACTGGCAATGTTACACACGTTTTACAGCCGCGGGCGCTGCCAGCCGGCATACTCACGATAGAGCCGGCGCGGCGCGCGCACGCTTTACGTCGCCAGTCGCGCCGGTATGCTGAATCGTGGCAAGGACATCGAGGGCGGTGATGGCACGCAAACGCGTTCTGGTAATTGAGGATGATGCGAGCATTCGACAAGGGCTGGTCGATGCGCTGGACATCGACGGCTACCAGACGCTCGAGGCCGCCACCGGCGACCAGGGGCTCGACCTCGCCCTGCATCGCGAGTACGACCTCGTGCTGCTTGATCTCGTTTTGCCGCAGCGCGACGGGCTGGACATCCTGGCCGAGCTGCGCAAGTCCCGCCCGACGACGCCCGTCATCATTCTCACCGCCCGCGGCGAAGAGCAGGACCGCGTGCGCGGGCTCAAGCTCGGCGCCGATGACTACGTCGTCAAGCCGTTCAGCATCAAGGAACTGCTGGCACGCGTGGCGGCGGTGCTGCGCCGCTCGCCCGAACGGCCGCGCGACGTGGAGCAGATCGACCTGCCGGACGCGACGGCCGACCTGGCGCGTGGCGAGCTGCGTTTCGCAGACGGCACAAGCTGCGTACTGTCCGAACGCGAGCGCGACATCCTGCGCTACCTCGCCAACAACGCCGGCCGGGCGATCGAACGCGACGAACTGCTCTCACGCGTCTGGCAGATGAACCCGCGCGGCATCGAGACCCGCACGATCGACATGCACATCGCCCGGCTGCGCGAGAAGCTGCGTGACGACCCGGCCCAGCCGCGCATCATCCAGACCGTGCGCGGTAAGGGCTACATGTTCGCCCAGCGGCCACAAACCGATTGATGCGAGAGGTGACCGGCATCGCATGAAACGTCCATGGCACATCTGGCTCGCATACGCGCTTTGCCTGGGCGTCGGGCTGGCGGGCGTGGTCGCCATCAGCCTGCTGGCGCTGCACCTGTACCGCGCCGAGGCCGATGCTCGAAGACAGGCTCTGGTCGAGGAAAATGTGCGACTGGCCCTGTGGCGAATGGACTCGGCCCTTGCACCACTGATCGCCCAGGAAAACACCTACCCCTACTTCGTCTACAACTCGTTCTACTCCGCCCGACACGCCTATCCGCGCATGGCGAGCAAGGGCGCATCAAGCGAGATGCACTTCCCGTCGCCGCTGCTCACGCTTGACTCACCGTACATCCGCGTGCACTTCCAGCTCAGCGCCGACGGCACGCTATCGTCACCGCAGGTGCCGCTGCCACCCTTGCGCGACGTGGCCCTGGACGGCTACACGACGTCGGAGCGAATCGACTCGTTCGAACAGAAGTTGGATGAGCTGCGCCCCGCACTGCACTACGACGCGCTGCTGGCGGCGTTGCCCGCTCCGGGGCGTGAGTCGCCCCACGTGGTCATGCTCGACTGGCCGCGCGACAACGTCCAACAGCAGGAAGCGCAGTCGGATGTGCAGCAGGTCGGCATGCCGCAGGCCGTCCAGCAGGCCGAGGCCATGCAGCAGAAAGCGCAGTCATCACGCCAGACGTGGCTCAACAGCAACGAGCTTCAGGCTCGCTCGCGATCGCAGCAGCAGTCGGTGAACCAGGCGATCGAGTTCAACGCCGCCAACTGGGCACTCAGCGGCGACGCCGCCACGCTCGCCAGCGTGACCAAGCCGATCTGGCTCGGCGACGTGCTCGTCCTGGCGCGGCGTGTGAACGTCGACGGCACGCCGGCCGTGCAGGGATGTCAGCTTGATTGGCCCGCGATCCGCACTTGGCTGTTGTCCGAGGTCGCCGACCTGCTGCCCAATGCCAGCCTCGAACCGCTACCCGTCGCGTCAACCGACCAGCGCGACCGCCTGCTGGCGGCGTTACCTGTGCGGCTTGTGCCGGGGGCGATTCCCGGCATCACGCCGCCGGCGCTGTCGCCGATATTGGTGATCGCCTGGTCGGCGCTGCTGCTGGCGGCTATCGCCATGACTGTGCTGCTCTTCGGCACGATTCTGCTCAGCGAGCGCCGGGCGTCATTCGTTTCGGCGGTGACGCACGAGCTGCGCACACCGCTCACCACGTTCCGCATGTACACCGAGATGCTGGCCGAGGGCATGCTGACCGACGCGGAAAAGCGGCATCGCTATCTCGACACACTGCGCGTCGAGGCAGAACGGCTAAGCCACCTGGTCGAGAACGTGCTGGCATTCGCCCGGCTGGAACGTGGCAAGGGTCACGCGGGCTCGAACGGCGTCGTGATTGGCGAGTTGCTCGATCGAACCGTCGAGCGCCTCGAACGCCGCGCTGCCCAGGCCGGCATGACTCTCACGGTCGAGCTGCCCGAAGAGATGCGCCGCCAGAACGTACGCGCCGATTCATCGTGCGTCGAGCAGATCCTGCTGAACCTGGTGGACAATGCGTGCAAGTACGCCGCCGGTGCCGCCGACAATACGATCCACATCGGAGCATCCCACACAAACGGTCTGGTCACTCTGCATGTGCGCGACCACGGCCCGGGCATCGCCCCCACCGACGAACGCCGCATCTTCCGCGCCTTCCACAAATCGGCCCGCCAGGCAGCCCACACGGCGCCCGGCGTCGGCCTCGGCCTGGCGCTGAGCCGACGACTGGCCCGCGACATGGGCGGCGACCTGCGCCTGTCACGAACCGCCAATACCGGTGCCTGTTTCGAACTCCTGCTGCGCCAGCAGTAGCGGCCGCCGCCCGCGGCGGCCGTGGCCCCAGTGCAGGCTCCCCGCGGCAGCGTCGATGTATGCGCAACGACTAAGCGCGCACGTATGCACGCCGGATGCCATGGACTGATCGAGGACCTGCCCGTGACTCGCACGTCAGCAGCAAGCACCCCGCCGGTCACACCAACTCGCGGTTGTCCGCCACGCGCGCCGCCGATATGCTGAGTTGCGAAGCACATGTGATGTGGCGCACGTGCACGGCAAAGACGCAAGGGGCACACGATGCGAAGGGCAACACGGGTGATGCGGTGGGGATTCACGTTGCGTGAGGTGTTGGTGACGGCCGCGGTGCTCAGCGTCCTGATGGCGGTGCTCATGCCGGCACTGGCGCGGGCACGCGACGAAGTCAAGGAAGAGACGTGCCGCACCAACCTGCGTTCGCTCGGACAAGGGCTCCACATCTACTCGAACGACCATAATGAGTGGTTCCCCCACCACTACTACGAGGCCGACGAATGGTCCGACGGCCAGCCGCCCAATCACGGCGTGGACTGGATCGGCAGCATGGGATCGAACGAGTGGCTGAGCATCACCGAGAACAGCACAAAGAGCCCCAGACGCAACCACCCCAGCCGTTCGCTATTCATGCTGATGGGGGTCTACGGGGCTACCCCATCGATGTTCATCTGCCCGGAGTCCGGCGACAAGGAAGACCCGCTGGAGAACTACGGGACCGACTCGGCCGAGCGCAAGCACCCCGAGCACGCATCGCCGGGCAAGAATCGCTTTGACTTCCAGGGTTACAAATCGCTCAGCTACGGCTACCAGCTTCCCTACGGGCCGCGCTCGCGACCGAACGCCAGCCGCCTGGATATCCGCATGGCTCTCGTCGCGGACAAGGGACCGTATTACACCGCCGGCAAACTCGGCAAAGGCGGCACGCACACCGTCAGCGACCAGCGCTCTCGCATCCAGCCGCCGCTGCGCTGGATCAGGGAGGGCGTGGACGGCATCGCCGCCAAGAAGACGCGCGAATGGAGCAAGTTCAACAGCGCCAACCACGACGGTGTCGGACAAAACGTGCTCTACGTCGATGGACATGCCAAGTTCGTCGAAAACCCGCTCGTCGGTCTCAATAATGACAACATCTACACACTGCAACCGGGCACCGGGGCGGCGGAAGACCTCGTCGGCATAGTGCCCGACGCCGGCGACACACGCGGCCCGCAAACCGAAACCGACTCATTCATAGTCCCGTGATACACGACATCACCGGCCTGACTCTTCGGGAGACTCACATGCGCGGCATTCCCCGCCTGAACCGGTCCATTCCACTCATCATCACCTGCATCTTGACGCTGCCCGCCGGCGCCCAGCAGATTGCTACCGGCGTCGTCTACAACGATGCCAACAAGAACGGCCAGCGCGACGCCGACGAAAAGGGCATCCCCGGCGTCGGCGTTTCAAACGGCCGCGACGTGGTCGAGACCGACGCATCCGGGCAATACAAGCTGCCGGTCGACGACAACACCGTGATCTTCGTCATCAAGCCGCGCGACTGGATGACGTCGGTGAACGAGCTGAACATGCCGCGTTTCTACTATGTGCACGCACCGAACGGCTCGCCCGAACTCGAATTCGGCGGCATCGCCCCGACCGGCCCGCTGCCGAAGTCGGTTGACTTCGCGCTACAGCAGCGGCCCGAACCTGACAAGTTCGACGTCGTGGTCTTCGGTGACACGCAGCCGCGCGACCAGGTGGAAATCGACTACATCGCGCATGACGTGGTCGAGGAGCTGATTGACGCACCGGGCTCCTTCGGCGTGACCATGGGCGATGTCGTATTCGACAATCTCTCGCTCTATGACAGCTTGAACCGCGCGGTCGGCCACATCGGCATGCCGTGGTACTCCGTGCCCGGCAACCACGATGAGAACTACGACGCCACCGACGACCGGTACGCGCTGGAGACCTTCAAACGCACCTATGGCCCGCCGTACTATTCACTTGACTGCGGCAACGTGCACTTCATGGTGCTCGATGACGTGATCTGGGTCCCGGGCACCGAGGGCAAGGAGGGCCGCTACAAGGCCGGGATCGCCCAAGACGAGATGGAGTTCATCCGCAACGACCTCGCACGCGTACCCGAGGCGCAGCTTGTCGTAATGATGTTTCATATCCCGATCTGGGAGATGGAAAATCTCAAGGACCTGGCCAAGATCATCGACCAGCGGCCCCACGCCCTCTCGATTTCGGCCCATACGCACACGCACATCAACTACAACCTGACCTACGGTGAGCGCTGGCCGGGCGAGATGCCGCATCGGCACCTCGTCGCGGGCACCGTCTGCGGAAGCTGGTGGGCCGGCGCGCCCGACGAATACGGCATCCCGCACACGCAGATGCGCGACGGCACGCCCAATGGCTATATCATCGCGAGCTTCGACGGCAACAAGTACAGTTGGCGCTACAAGGCCGCCCGCCGGCCGGCGTCGTTCCAGATGTCGATCTTCGTACCGGAGGCCGTGCCAGCCGCTGACACCGCCGAGACGGACGTCATCGTCAACTTCTTCAACGGCGACCAGAACAGCAAGGTGCGGATGCGCGTGCGTGGCGGCGAGTGGCGTGAATTGACGTGGACCGTGCGGCCGGACCCCTTCTATGTGGCACTGAAGGAAGTCGAAGGCGCCGAGGACTACAAGGCGCCCGGCCGAAAGTCCCCCAAACCCGTGGGTTCGACACACATCTGGGTCGGCAAGCTCCCAGGCGACCTGGCCACCGGCTCGCACGTGATCGAGGTCGAAGCCACCGACCCCTTCGGCCAGACCTTCACCGGCCACCGCATCTTCCGAGTGGAGTAGCGTCGCCCACCCGCGGCCGACGTATGACGCGGACACTTCCCGGCGACAGCGCCGACGATCCCCGGCGGTCACGTCCGCGTCGGCCACCTCTCTTTTTGCCCCACACAGCAACCGTCAGTCACGGAGACCTGACGCTATGCACTCTCTGTCACCCGCAGTAGTTCGCGATCGACGCGTGTCTTGACGGTCCGCCGATCAAGCCCCAGACGCCGCGCGGTCTCTGAGTAACTTCCGCATTGCCGATACACCAGCGCGCAGTAGCGGCCCAGCAGTTCCTCAAACGTCAACACGCCCTCCGTCACTGCCTGGCCCAGTTCGACGCCGACACCCGACGCGCCCGCGTGCACTGACGGCCGATACTCGCGGCGAATGAGCACGTTGCGCACGCATTGATCCAGCTCGCGCACATTGCCCGGCCACGGATAGTCCGCCCCGAGATGTTCGTCGATGTAGCGCAACACGTCATCCGCCAGTGACTCTCCCTCTTCACCGATCGCGCGACACGAAAGAAACAGCACCAGGTGCCTCAATTCCTCGGGAGAATCCGCCACGCGCTCGTACAGCGACGGTGCCGTAATCATGTCGGCGCACAGACGGTAGTAGAGATCATCGCGAAAGGCCCCGCGCCGACGCTGATCGGCCAGGTTGCGATTGGTGGCGGCGATAACCTTGCCACTAAAATGCCGGTTGTTCGTCTCGCCGATGCGCTGAAACGTGCGTGTCTCAAGCACGCGCAACAGCTTCAACTGAATCGCCGGGTCAAGGTCGCCGATCTCGTCCAGGAATACCGTGCCAAGCGGCGGACAACTTTCGAGCCAGCCGGTCCGATCATCCACCGCCCCCGTGAACGCCCCCCGTCGATGACCGAACAACTCGGACTCGATCAGCGTCGGCGACAACGCCGACAGGTTAACCGCGTGAAACGACGCCGGCACGTTCTCAGCGAAGACCCGCTTAACCGGATCAAATGGCACGTAGCGCGCCAACCCGATCGCGCGCGCCGCCAGTTCCTTGCCCGTGCCGGATGGCCCTGTGATCAGCGACGTGAAGTCGGCCATGCGTTCGTACAGCGTCCGACGATAGCGGCGCATGTCGTGCGTGAACACCGACTGCCACACCGCCGCCCGAAAACGTGCCGCCGGCTTCGATACGCCGATGATGTTGCGAAAGATGTGGTGGAATGCTCGCCGCACCTGAAACAGCCCGGCGAAGAAGTGCGCCACGTCGCCGTCGCCAAGCTCACGCAGCCCGGGCCGGCGAAGATAGTGCGTCACATCCTTGGCGAAGCGCTCGTACGCTTGTCCTATCCGCGCGTCCGCCGCGCGCGCCGACCCACCCGCCACGCGAATCACACGGTCGAAGTCCTGGTCATAGCGGTGGAATAGCGCGAAGAGCACGAGGTCTTCGTAGACTGCCGCCTCAGCCGCGGTCGGCCGCGTTCCGCGTTGAAGTGCGGCGGCCCGAGCCTCAAGCAAGGCAAAGACCCGCGCCAGGATACGCTCGACGTTCGGGCTGTCGCCCGGCAACTCCGGGTGAACGTTCCAATCGCCGGGCTGCTCGATGAACTGCTCGCCGAGCGCCTCGCGCTCGAACTCAATCCGCTCCGGCAGAAACGGGTTGCAGTACGCCAAGTGTGAGACGGCCCGCCCGAATCGCACCTCATCTTGCGTCAGCCACGCCATCGCCAGCCTCTATGAGCATGTACATACAAAGTACATATACTATACATCATATGAACAGGGCCTGCAAACCGACCGATAACCAATATCGGGCAGCCGTCAGTAACACGCTGTCTCATCATCACTTATGAGAGTCGTCCCGTATGGAACGTCACGTGATATTCCATCCCACCGGCCGCCGTGCCCTGCGAACATTCACCCCCCGCTCGGTGCGGGGACTTGCCGCTCGCCGGGGCGCGGCGGCCTCTTGCGGAGGTTAAACCAATGCAACGCGATGCAACGAAAGACACCGGCGGTGAAGTTCGGACGATTGCGATCATCGGGTTGGTGGCCGTGCTGGCGTGGATGTGGCTCGGGTCATCGCGGGCGCATGGCGCCGGCGTGCTGACGCCCAACGGCAGCGCCGACCAGCCCATCCGCATCATCGATCACCAAGTCAACGTCGTCATCAACAACGGCTTCGCCCGCACCGAAGTCTCGCAGACCTTCTTCAACTCCAACACCACCGATCTTGAAGCCATCTACTCCTTCCCCGTGCCCGAATCGGCCTGCCTGTCAGAAATGACCATCGTCGCCAGCGAGGAAGAGCTCAGCGGCGAGGTGCTCTCCAAGGAGGACGCCGACCGCATCTACGGTGCCGAGAAGGACAAGGGCAACGACGCCGGCAAGGCCGTCAAGAACGCCTACCAGACGTTCGAGTTCTACGTCGCCAACGTCCGGGCCCAGTCCGAGACGCGCATGCGCTTCGTCTACTACGAGCCTCTGAAGATCGACACCGGCGTCGGTCGCTACGTCTATCCGCTCGAAGACGGCGGCACCGACGAGGTCGCCAAGAGCTTCTGGTCGCCGAACGAGGTCGTCGAGAACACCTTCTCCGCCGACATCGAACTCAAGTCCGGCTGGCCGGTCGCGGACGTGCGCATGCCTGGCTTCGAAGCCGCCGCCAAGGTCGAGCAGCTCGAAGACGGCCACTATCACGCCCGGCTTGAAATGGAAAACGCCAGCCTCAGCCGCGATCTCGTCTTCTACTACCGCCTCGCCGACAACCTGCCCGGCCGCGTCGAGCTGATCCCCTACCGCGCCGACAAGCACAAGCCCGGCACCTTCATGCTCGTCGTCACGCCGGGGATTGATCTGCAACCACTCACCGGCGGCGCCGATTACGTCTTCGTGCTTGACACCTCCGGCAGCATGAAGGGCAAGATCCAAACGCTCGCCAATGGCGTGTCGAAGGCCCTTGGGCAGATGAACGCGACGGACCGCTACCGCGTCGTCGGCTTCAGCAACCAGGGCTATGACGTCACCGGCGGCTGGGTCTCCGCCACCGAGGACAACGTGCGCGAGACGATCTCCCGCGTGAAACGCCTCTGCGCCAACGGCAGCACGAACATCTACGACGGACTGCACCGCGCCTTGCGCGACCTCGACGACGACCGCGCCACGAGCGTCATCCTCGTCACCGACGGCGTCACCAACACCGGCATCATCGAGCCCAAGGCCTTCCACGACCTCCTCAGCCACCACGACGTCCGCCTCTTCGGCTTCCTCATGGGCAACAACGCCAACTGGCCGCTGATGCGTCTGATCGCCGAAACCAGCGGCGGCTTCTATGCCTCGGTCTCCAACGCCGACGACATCATCGGCCAGATCATGCTCACCAAGAGCAAGGTCACGCACGAATGCCTGCACGACGCCGAGCCGCACATCACCGGCGTGAACACGTTCGACGTCACCGACGGCGCGATCGGCAAGATCTATCGCGGCCAGCAGCTTGTGCTCTTCGGCCGCTACGAAGGCCCCGGCACCGCCACCGTCTCGCTCGACGCTCGCCTCACCGGCGAAGACCGGCACTACGACACCACCTTCGAATTCCCCGAGCTCGACACCGACAACCCCGAGATCGAACGCCTGTGGGCCATGGACTGCATCGGGGACGTCGAGGCCCTGCGCATGATCGATGCTATGCCCGCCGGCGAGGCCGAAGACGCCATCCGAGACCTCGGCGTCGCCTACCAACTCGTCACTGATGAAACGTCGATGGTCGTGCTCAGCGACGCCGTCTTCGAGCAGTACGGCATCCAGCGCCGCAACAAGGACCGCACCGCCGTCGAACACCAGGCCCAGGCGCAGCGCAGCCAGCAGCCCGTACGCAACCATCGCGTCGACAACAACAAGCCGATGTTCGACCAGCCGTCCCACGGCGTCGGCAACGGCGGCGGCGCGATCGACCCCGTGCTCGGCGCTGTGATGCTCGGCCTGGCCGTTGCCGCGTACCGCGTTCGCCCAGTCAGTGGCCCGGGGAAGGCGAACCGGTAATGCAACGACCGATTGCCCAGGAACACCCCATGACGTGCCGGAAACCCACCCCCTGTGCCACTGCTCTTGAGCAGTGCATCTCCGACCCAACGCGGCTGCACGACTCACAGAGCCGTGGCACGGGCGTGGGTAACACAGTTGATGGGTGCCATGGGCAGGTCCGCCGAAGGTGGGTTTGCCCGTGCGCTGTCGTCGCAGCACACGGGCAGGTCGTGGACCTGCTCATGGCACCCGCCTGGTGGCAATCGCCGCCCGGACTGTCACCAACCCGCGGCACACGAGCGGCGTGCCACCAGCTCTCCAGCCCTGAAAGGGCGAACGACAATAGCCAGGGGCGCAAGCCCCTGGACACGGCCCGGCGACAGGCCCCAGCCCCAGCGGGGCGACACAACACGCGCACGCGATCGCTCGCACACAGCGTCAGCGCCTTCACCAAAACCGCCTGGCTCTCGCTCGCCCTCTCGATCGTCGCCGTCCTGGTCTTCGCATCCGACGGCGTCACTCGCAGCCTGGAATACGGCTACGGCGACCTGCTCGGCGGCCAGATGTGGCGTCTGCTGACCTGTCATTGGACGCACTGGACCGCCGACCATCTGCTGTGGGACGTGGCGATGTTCGCCGCGTTGGGTGTCGCCTGCGAGCGCCTCGGCCGCCGAACGTTCGTCACTTGCCTGACTCTGGCCGCCCTGGCGATCCCCCTCGCCCTCTTCTGCTTCGAGCCGGCAGTGCAAATCTACCGCGGTCTCTCCGGCCTGGACGCCGCCCTCTTCGCCCTGCTGATCACACGCTTATTCCAACTCGACCTCCGCGCCGGCCACTACCGCCGCCCCCTGATCCTGACCACCATGGCCCTGGCCCTGGTCGCCAAAATCACCTGGGAATACACAACCGGCACCGCCATCTTCGTACCGACCACTAGCACATTCGACGTGGTCCCGCTGGCACATGTGGTTGGGGCAGGAATGGGACTTGTGGTCGCTCTCGCACGTCTGTCGCGTGTAGCTAGCGCGGCTCCACTCACGGCGTGCGCGCAGGCTGCGAGTGCCGCGCCTCATACGCCGCTCGCTGCTCCGCCGTCGGCAGACGCTCAATGCGTGGTTTGAGCTTGTACTCAAAGATGTCGCGCGTGCCCTGGTGAATCGCCGCCTTGGCCTGGTCCAACTCGAGTGCTGCATCCTCGCTCGGCTGCTTGCTCTCCTCGGCTTCGGCCACACGCCGTTCGAGCCCCTCCACCGTCGGCATCTGCACTTCTGATGTCTGCACTCTTGCTTCTGGCTGTCGTCCCCCCTTCCTGCGCAAGACAACAAGACACACGCGCAAACCAGCGAGTGTGTCCTGCTGAATGCGTTGCCACGATAATCCCCACCAAACGTCGCTATCCCGCCGGGTAGACCTTCTCACCCGTATCCGCGTCGTGCAGGATGATCGACTCGCTCGGGCAGGCTTCGGCGGCGGCCAGAATCGTCTCCGGCGGATCGCCTTCCTGGTTGACCACGATCGCGATGTCATCATCGTCCATCTCAAACGTCCCCGCCGCGTCCGAAGCGCACGCCTGGCAGCCGATGCAGGTCTCACGATCGATTTCGACTTTGTACTTGGCCATCTCGGGCTCCTTGCAGTGAAAGTGCCTGGACAAGTGCACGGTGAGCGTAGCATGCCGGGTCGAACGCGGCACTGCAAGGGCACCAGCCCATGTGTGCCACGGCTCTGTGAGCCGTGCTTCGCATTACCAGCCGGCGTTACGCGATGCCAAGACTCGATGACACTGCTCACAGAGCAGTGGCACACGCAATGCGGCTTCCATGCAGATGGACCGCCTGCGGCATACGGCCAACGGGACGTCGGCCGTTACGTGGCTGGCCGGCGCTGCGCGGTGGGCCGATCGACATCCTACGGCCGCCACGGGGGGCGGCCGCTACAACCCGGCACCTACGCCAGGCACGCCTCCAGATCACTCTGCACCGATCCAATCGGCATTATGTTGAACTTCTCAACGAGCACGTTCAGCGCCGCCGGCGTCACGAACGCCGGCAGGCTCGGACCGAGGCGGATGTTCCTGATGCCGAGGTACAACAGCGTCAAAAGGATACACACCGCCTTTTGCTCGTACCAACTAAGGATCATAGAGAGCGGCAGGTCGTTGACGCCGCAATCGAACGATTTTGCCAGCGCCGCCGCGATCTGGATGGCCGAATACGCGTCGTTGCACTGCCCCGCGTCCAGCAGCCGCGGAATGCCGCCGATGTCGCCGAACTCGTGCTTGTTGAAGCGGAACTTGCCGCACGCCAGCGTCAGGATTACGCAATCATCCGGCACCGCGTCGGCGAAATCGCCGTAATAGTCGCGTCCCTCGTACCGTGCGTCGCAGCCGCCGATCAGGAAGAAGTGACGGATCTTCCCACCCTTGACCGCGTCGATGACCTTGTCGGCGACGCTCATCACCGCATTGCGGCCGAAGCCGATTGTGATGGTCTTCTCCGGCGCGTCCTCCGCGAAACCGTCCGCCGCCAACGCCGCCTCGATCACCGGCGCAAAGTCGCGATTGCTGATGTGCACCACGTCCGGCCACGCCACCATTCCGCACGTGAAGATGCGGCCCTTATAGCTGTCGCGCGGCTTCTGGATGCAATTGGTGGTCATCAGGATCGCGCCGGGGAACTCGTCGAACTCGCGCGTCTGAAGGTGCCACGCCCCACCGTAGTTCCCAGCGAGGTGCTTGTACTTCTTGAGTCCCGGATACGCCAGCGCCGGCAGCATCTCGCTGTGCGTGTAAACGTTGATGCCCTTGCCCTCGGTCTGCTTCAGCAACTCTTCCAAGTCGCGCAGGTCGTGACCCGACACCAGAATGGCCTTACCCTTGAGCGGCGTGACGCGTACCTGCGTCGGCTCCGGATGGCCGTACGTGCCCGTGTTGGCCGCGTCCAGCATCTCCATGACCTTCAGGTTGACCTCGCCGCAGCGCATGTTCATTGCCAGCAGCTCATCGACCGTCGCGTCCTCGCGAGCCACGAAATCGAGCGCCTCGTGGATGAATGCGAATACCTGCTCATCTTCGTGGCCGAGCACGAAGGCATGGTGGGCATAGGCAGCCATGCCCTTCAGGCCGTAGGTCAGCAGCTCTTCTAAACCGACGGCGTCCTCGCCACGCAGCGTGATGCGTGCACGGATGCCGGCGTCTTCACCTTGCTTGATCAGCGCCGCAAGGTCGCGCGCCGGCGTCCAGAGTACCGGACCGACAAGTTCCTCCGGCGTTTGGCCATTCTCCGCACAGGCCTGAAGGTAAAGGTCTCTGGCACGTTGCTTGACCTTGGCGGCGCGATTTAGCATCTCGGCCATGCGCTGCGTGTCGAAGTTAACGTTC
>JAFGRR010000350.1 GCA_016935035.1 Phycisphaerae bacterium
CTCAAGAGTGTGCGACAACGAGAGCCCCGGGCTTCAGCCCGGACGGTTCGACAATCACAGTGGGCGCTCCATGATCTTGAGCAGCTACTTAGCTTCCCGCTCAGACACGCAGAGGTGACCATTGCCAAGCACAGTGAGGCGCCACGCAGCTCAACCGAACCGGTCAAAGCTTCACTGATCTGATGCCAACACCGGGAATCGGCTGCAAAATGATCGTTGTACGTTTGACAGAGAAGTCAACGAAATCACACAAGATTAATGCGATTTATTTGTTTTCCCAGGAATACGCCGCTGACGGTAAGTCGGCGTTCCCGTACCAGTGCCTGCCAACTGACCCCTGTGCTTTCGGCTATCACGTCGCACGCGATACTTGTGGGCTCCTCGCTATTTTGTGTGGGTGGCTCAGCCTCAGGCCTCGGGGAGCCCGTCCGCAGGCCCGCCTGCGGCCCACCCTATCGGCCGTCGCCCGCTCGCTGCGCTCGTTTGGGCGAGCGACGGCCGACAGGGTCCCGAGCCGCAGGCGGTCGGCGAGAAATGCTGTTGCAGATAAGAAACCGCCTCGGCGCTGCCGAAAACGCGGTTTCTCCCTCATTTGTTCGGCCGGATCAGCGGGCCGCGGCCCTTACCCACAGTAAACAGCGAGGAGGCTACTTGTGTGGCGCCCGCCTGATCGTCACTCTGCACGTAATCCAGAGTTTAATGGTTGACTTTGCCGCAATCGCGGACATAGAGCTTTGATGGGTGGTAACCATTCGTTTTGCGGGCTAATGCAACGCAAGGAGCAGAGGGATGAGCCGATTGGCGACCAGGTATATCGTGTTTGTACTGGTGGTATGTGCTGTCGCTCAGGCTGGAGCCGGCGTCGTATATGACTACGCATCGCAGGCGCGGGCCCACGCGACCACGGTTGGGGCGTCCGAGGAGGCCACGCAGCCTGTGGAGGCCGCGGCCAATGCGTTGTGTTCGTGGGGCGACAATGGGGCCAAGTCTTGGGCGAACATCTACACGGGCATCAAGGCTCAGTCCTGGGCGCGTACGCCGGACCCGCTCGGCGTGGGTGGTGGCGCGGATGCATCGATCATCGTGCCGTTCAAGGTCACTTCGTCCAACCACACGGAGGGCACCATGGTACCGGTCGATCTGGATGTCAGCCTGACCGGCACGATCAGCGTGGGCCTGACGGGCATCGGGACGGCCGAGTCGTCGGCCCGCGTCAGCATGCTGACCAGTCTGAAGACTCTGCCCGGCAATGTTCTGCTGTCGGAACGTGAAGGCGACTTTGAGGCAACGGCGTTTGCCGATGGCAGCTACGACACCGAGGTCGAGGGCGATCTGGACGGAGCGGTCGGCGGATCAGGCGGCACGTATAACATCTACTTCGCCGAAACCGTGTCATTCACCGGCTGCGTCGGCTCGGTCTATCGCTTTTACTTCGACCTGGGCAGCGGCGTCTCATACATGGCCAACAGCGGCAGCGCCACGAGCGCGACGGCGGAGGCCGACTTCTACAACACCGGCCTGTTCGCTCTGAGCAGCACTGATCCGGATGTCGGCTTCCTGATCATCCCGGAGCCGAGCGCGTTCGTGTTGCTGGTGGCGGTGGTTGGGCTGATGCGGCAGAGGTAACGGTTTGCCCCTGACTTGACATCACGTCGGAGCCGGCCTGGGAGAGAGCGATGCTCAGGGCTACTAGTGGTTGTGCACTCATTGTCATGCTGAGCCTGGGGATGGGAGTCGTGACGGCAGACACGTTTGGTACTCCCGGCACGCAATTCGAGATCGAATTCGTCACAATATCAGGAGCAACGAATCCATCGAGTGGACGGGGAGTCGTGAGCAGCGACTACAGAATAGGAGTCTGCGAAATCACCAATGACCAATGGTCCAAATTCGAGACAGAACTGGCCGTATCGGTTACGGGTGCCCCAGCCAATGCCTATGACGACGCCCCCTATTGGACCAGCCCGGGCGTGCCAGTCAACGAAATCAGTTGGTACGAAGCCGCACAGTTCGTCAACTGGCTGAACATCTCCGAGGGATACCATGCAGCCTACCGGTTCATGGGAACCCAGGGCACGGACGACTATACCCTGGATGTCTGGGATGCGTCGGAGGCAGACAACGGTACGAATCTCTACCGGCACAGGGATGCCTTCTATTACCTACCGACAGAGGATGAGTGGGTAAAAGCGGCCTACTGGAATGGAGTTGCCATCCAGACATACGCCACTGCAAATGACGCAACACCTGTGGCTGGAGTGTATGCCAACTACGGCTATGCCCCGGGACAACCGTGGGACGTCGGAAGCGGTACCAAGGAGCTAAACGGCACGTTCGACATGATGGGCAACGTTTGGGAATGGATGGAAAGCCCGTACAGCGATGCTGATTACGGCGTTGGTGCCACCCGCGCCTTGGGAGGTGGCTCGTACTGCGATGACGGCTACCGACTTGCTTACTCCCACAGAAATGCCGACGGAATTCCAGAAAACGCGGGATGGCTCGGCAATTACGGCTTCCGCGTGGCAGCGGACGTCCCTGAACCACACACGTTGTTTCTGCTCGTACTCGGGGCAGTGACCCTGTTCACCAGGCGGTCAGTCCGTATGGCCGATTAGGGTACATACACTCACGCCAACTTGGAGCGACCACCGAAACGTGCAGCCTGTTGTTGGCGCTACAGCGCCACGTCGGGATGGGCGCCGGGGGTTTCGTCGGCGGTGATGGGTTTGTCGCCCATTCCCATCATCTCGGCGATGCGCATCAGCAGGACGTACAGCGTCGGCAGGACTACCAGCGTCAGCATCGTCGCGAAGGCCAGGCCGAAGATTACGGCGATGGCCATGCTGGCCCACCATTGGCTGGATTCGCTGCGCGTCTGCCAGCACATCTCGTGGAAGTCGAAGCTCATGCCGATGGCCATGGGGATCAGGCCCAGGATCGTCGTCGTCGCCGTGAGGAGAACAGGGCGCAGACGTGTGGCGCCGGCTTGGACCGAGGCGGAGACCAGATCCATGCCGCGCTTCTGGAGCAGGCGTGTGTAGTCCAGCAGCACGATCGCGTTGTTGACGACCACGCCAGCCAGACTGATCACGCCGACGCCGGTCATGATGATGCCGAACGGCATGTTGCAGATCAGCAGTCCGGCGAGCACGCCGGCGAGCGAGAGCACGACCGTTGTCATGATGATGAACGGCACGATCAGCATGTTGAACTGGGCCACCATAATCAGCAGGATCAGGAAGAGTGCGATCGCAAAAGCCTCGCTGAGAAAGGCCTGGGCGTCGTCCTGCTCCTCCTTCTGTCCAGCGTATTCGATCGCGTAACCCATCGGCAAATCGAGATTCGCCAGGCGGTTCTGCACGTCTTTGAGGACGTCGGTGTCGAGGCGCCCCTCGGCGTCGGCGGTGAGCGTGATGACGCGTTTCTGGTCGATCCGTCGGATTGTGCCGAGGCCGCCGGTGTATTCGAACGTGCCCAGTGAACTGAGCGGTACGGCCGCGCCGACGTCGTTTGGCACGCGCATGGCGAAGATGTCATCGATATTGGAGCGCTGCGCTTCGGGCAGGCGGACGGTTATGTCGTACTCGTCGTTGAACTGGCGATAGGTGCCGACCTCGCGGCCGAAGACGGTGGTCTTGAGGTAGTTGCCGATGGTGGCGGTGTTGACACCCTGGCGCATGGCGCGTTCGCGATCGACGTGGAAGGCGAGCTCGGGCCGGGTGGCCTCGTAGTTACTGCGCAGGTTCACCAGGCCGGGCACATCGACGATCTTGTGCTTGATGTCATCGCTGAGCGTCTCCAGTTCGTGGAAGTCCTCCCCGATGATGCGGATTGTGATGGCGGCGCCGGTGGGCGGTCCCTCCTCCTGTTTATCGACCTTTACCTCGGCCCCAGGGATGTCGCTCAGGGCGGCGCGGATGTCCTCGAGCACGAGCGCGGACGGGCGTTTGCGCTCGTTGTAATCGTGGAAGATGAGCGTGATGCTGGCCAGGTGTCCGCCCTGGTTGCTGCTCAGGGGGTCTCCGCCGCCGGCGGTGCCGACGCTGGTGATGACACGTTCGAGCTCTTTCTGGAACGGGGCAAGCCGTGTTTCGATGCGGCTGGTGAGTTCGTTCACGTCGCGGATGTTGGTGCCCTGCGGTGTGCGGATGTCAATGATGCCGCGGCGCGGGTCGAAGTCGGGGAACAGCTCGATGCCGTGACCAAACTTGTAGTAGTAAATACCGACGCTGGCGAGCAGCGCGACAGCGAGTACGAGTGTCGTCAGTGGGTTGTTTAGTGACGTGCTCAAGAGTCGCCGGTATCCGCGGACGAACAGGCTTTCGCGCCCAGTCTCTCGCCGAGCCGCCTTGACGAAGACGGAGCTTAGCATGGGGTTGATGACGAGCGCGACGAAGAGCGAACTGGTGAGCGTGATGATGAGAGTGATCGGCAGCCACTTCATGAAGCCGCCCATGATTCCCGGCCAGAAGACCAGTGGGAAGAAGGCGGCCACGGTCGTGGCGGTGGACGTAATCACCGGCCAAGCCACTTCGGACGTGCCTTCCATGGCGGCTTTTACGCGGCGGCCGGTCAACTGGTAGTGGCGATAGATGTTCTCGACGATGACGATGGCGTTATCGACGAGCATGCCCAGTGCCATGATGAGCGCGAAAAGCACGACCATGTTGAGCGTATAGCCCAGCATCTTGATGACGATGAAGCTGAGCAGCATGCTCATGGGGATTGCCACGCCGACCACGATCGCGGCGCGCCAGCCCATGAAGATCAGCAGCACGGCGACGACCAGGATCATGCCGGAGAGCAGGTTGTTCTCCAGGTCTTTGATCATCAGGTGGATGTCTTCGGACTGGTCAAGCGTGATGGTGAAATCGACGCCCTTGGGCACGCGCTGGCGGGCCTGGTCGAGCACGATCTTAACGGCATCGGCGATCGGGATGATGCTGGCGCCGGTGCGTTTGGTGATCGACAGTGTCAGGGTGTCAAGGCCGTTTAGCCGCGAGTAGCTATCGCGGTCCTTGAAGGTGTCGCGCACGGTGGCGACATCGGTGAGGTAGATTGGCCGGCCGTCGCGCATCGCGATGACCAGCTCGTCCACTTCCTCGGGCTCGACGAACTCGGCGGGCACGCGCACGTTGAACTTGGTGCCGGGTGTTTCGAGGCCGCCGGCGGATATGTTGACGTTCTCCGACGGAATGAGGTTGATGATTTCGGGGATGGTCAGACCGAAGGCATCCAGGCGTTTCTGATCGACCTCCAGGCGGATTTCGCGTTCGAGTGCGCCGAGTACGTTGCAGTCCAGCACGCCGGGGATGGCCTCGATGATGTCCTCGAGGTCGTCGGCGATCAGCTTCGTGCGCACGGGCGAGATCGTGCCCGAGATGTTGACGACCATAATCGGGAAGTCGGAGAAGTTCACCTCCGTCAGAACGGGTTCCTCGACGTCCTGGTGCAACTCGCCGCGCGCCAGCTCGACCTTGTCGCGGACCCACTGCATGGCGTCATCGGTGTCGACGTTGGGCAGAAACTCGATCGTGATGATCGAGACGCCCTCGGCGCTGGCCGAGGTGATCTCCTTGACGCCCTTTAGTCCGGCCAGTTCCTTTTCGATCTTGATGGTGACAGCGGTTTCGATGTCTTCTGGCGCGACACCTTCGTACGCCGTCGTCACGACGATGAACGGGACCGGAATGTCGGGCGTGTTCTCGCGCGGCGTGGTGAGATAGCTGTACGCGCCGAATGCCAGGATCAGCGCGATCAGCACGCCGACAGTGGTGCGGTTTTGTATGGCGGCGTTGGAGAGAATCACGGGCCGGTCCTACTCGCCTTCGATGATGGCCACGGCCTGTCCGGGGCCGACGTAGCGGTGTCCGGCGATGATCAGTATGTCGCCGGGGGCCAGGCCGGAGAGAATCTGCACGTCGCGGCCCTTGATGAAACCGAGCTCGACCTCACGCCGCTCGGCCTGGTTGTCGGCGTTGACGACGTAGACGACCTTGCCCTCTTCGAGCGGGATGACGGCGGCGAGCGGGATCATGATGACGTCCGCCAGCATTTGGCGTGTCAGGCTCACGCGGACGATCTGGCCGCTGCGCAGCAGGCGGTCGTGGTTATCGACCGTGATCTCGACATGCGTCGTGCGCGTCTGCGAGTCGGCCAATTCGCTGATGTAGGTGATCTTGCCGGTCTGTTCGGCGGCATCCGCCGCTTGGGCGTTGATGGTGGCCTGCTGGCCGAGCGCGAGGTAGTAGATGTCCCGTTCGGGGACATCTACTACGACTTTGACGCGGTCGATCTCGACGATTTCGGCGACAGGCGTGCCGGGGCTGGCGTATTCGCCGACCTCGACCATGATGTCGTTCAGAATGCCGCTGATGGGCGCGACGATGGTGGCGCGTTCGAGCGCGCGGGCTGCCTCGTTGAGATTGGCCCGCGCGATGTCGCGCTGAGAAACCTGGTTGTCCAGTTCATTGCTGGCGGTCGAGCCGCGCTCGTACAGGGCTCGAATGCGTTCGTACTCGCGCTGATCGTAGTCGAGCTGCGCCGCCTCGCGGTCATAGCGTGCCTGGAGCAGGTCGTCATTGAGTTGCACGATCGTGTCGCCGGTGGCGATCGGCTCACCTTCGTTGATCGTGGTGCCAGCGGGGATCTCGCGTCCGGCCAGGGCGATGGGCTGTTCGCGCGTGCCCCAGCGCTCGACGCGGCCGCTGACCTCGGCCGCCACCTGTACAACGCGATAGGGCTCGACGACGGCGGTCAGGCGGAAGGTGTCGGCCAGTTCCTCGATGGCCGATACCTGGAGCACCTCGACATTCACCGGGGGCGACTGGACCGCTGGGATCGTGGGCGGCGGTGGCTTGATCCAGGCCACCAGCACCACTGCCCCGATCGCCACCACGATGATGACAAGGGGCACTATCCAGGCGCGCCCCGCTCGGCGCGCGGACCTGACATTTCGTAACGCACTTCCAGCCATGTCGTGAGAATCCACCATCTACACCGGGGGTCAGTGGCCGCCGCAAACCCATATTGTGCCTCAGGCAGCCCAGTCCTGGCAAGGCGCAAAGCAGCATCGAGCGTTCTTGGATTCGCCCGGCGTTCGCCTTAACATTAGATGCATCTGATCCGCCGACGTTAGGCAGCATTTCGAAACCCACAGCACGGGAAACGCGTCATGGACTTTGATCTGCCGGAAGACGTTGTCGCCCTACGGGACATGGTTCGCGATTTCGCGGTTCGGGAAATCCGACCTCATGCTCGCGATTGGGGCCGCGAAGC
>JAFGRR010000351.1 GCA_016935035.1 Phycisphaerae bacterium
CTGAATACGTCCCTCGGCGTCACGCTCACCCGCCCACGCATCGTCGATGTTGACGTACTGATAGCCGTGATCCGCCAACCCGCTGGCGACCATCCAGTCCGCCGCGATCCGGATCTTCGCATCGTCGATCGCGACGCCGAAAGCGTTCCAGGAGTTCCAGCCCAGCGGCGGCGTCAGGGCGAGTGCGTCATCGCCGCCGACGATCTTCAGCACACGCGTCGCCGCACCGCTCGGCCCCTGCACTGTCAGCTCGACGTCCGTGCTGCCGGCCGCTTGCAGAGTGCCGCTGATGATCCCCGTCTGTGAGTCCAGTTGCAGCCCCGCAGGCAGGTTGCTGGCCGAGAACGTCAACGGCCGCGCGCCGGTCGCCGGAATGCGGTACAGGAACGGATTCCCCGGCGTCGCCCCGGTGATGGCTGGGCCGTTGATTGACGGTTCATCGGACATGCCCTTCGCGATGGGCATTGTGACATCTGGTAGCGGCGCGATGATGCGCGGCTCGTGCCGAGCATCGGGCTTCATTACCAACAGTGCCCCGGCCCAATCGGCGTGGTCGAAGTTGATGTCGTCACCGCCGTCTTCAAGCAGGAGTTCCATCATCCGCGCGCCGGTGAGGTCGATATCGACACGCTGCGTGTCACCGCCGCCACGTAGCACGGCCGACTCGAAGACGGTCTCGCCATCGATGTCCACAATAAACTGGACGGAGCCGCGCTGCTCGACCTCATCATCGACACCGGCAATGGCGTGGAAAGAAAGCGCCTCACCGCCCAGATCGACGCGGATGACGCCGGTGGCGTGCGTGCCGACACCGCGTGGATAGACGACGCCGCGCAGCGACAGCAGGTTGCCATCGACGCTGCGGCCAACCTGGGGCGTGCCCCAATCCTGCTCGACGCTTTGCAGGTCGAGGGAGTCGAGCCAGACGGCGTGTTCCGGTGCCGCGTCACGCGTCAGGTCGAGCCCTTCGCCGCGCTGCTGCGGCGCGCGGCAAGCGGTCAGCGTCAGGAGCGTGCAGCAGGCGAATGCGAGATGGAAGCGGCGGTGCGACGCGAATCTCATCGTGCGAGTCTCCACTGATATGTTGTGTGGCGGCGATCAGAGTCCCAATAAGCGTGCGGACCCGCAATCAGAGCCCGAGCGGAAGCGAGCGGGCACATTGTCGTTAGTCCAAAGTGACGGATAGCAGACTGAAGACCCGCCGGACGCAGTCTTTGTAGTTCACCTCGTCCCTTCTCTAATATGCCCCTCGCTGCCGCTCAGGCTCTGTTACTGCGACCATGCATAGTCGCGCGTCCTGAACCCTGAAAACTGAACGCCAATAGTCCCCGTGCTTTCGCTCAGGCTCCGTTTGGGCGTTCTGTTATTTCATGCGTTCGGCGAAGACCTTCTGGGCCGCGGTGACGCCGGCACCGAGGTTGAACTTGTGGCCGAGCGTGTACAGCACCTGTTCCAGGGCGGCGATCGCGAGGATGGTGTCCATCTCGTCAACGTAGCCCATGTGGCCGATGCGGAAGATCTTGCCCTTCAGATGGTCCTGCCCGCCGGCGGACTGAATGCCGAAGCGACTCTGCAAGCCGTTGCGGATGTCGGGCACCTTGATGCCTTCGGGGCACGAGAACGCGGTGACCGAGTCGGACGGCCGCTTCGAGAAGACCTTCAGGTTGATGGCCTCGCCGGCCGCGCGGGTCGCCGCCGCCATGCTCGCGACGCGCTTCCACACCGCTTCCATGCCGTCCTCGAGCAGAATGTCGAGCGCCTTGTTCAGGCCGCGAATCAGCAGGTGAGCGGGCGTGAACGGCGTGTCGTTCTTCTCCGCCGACTTGCGCGCGCTGATCAGGTTCAGGTAGTAAGCGTGCTGCTTCTTGTTCGATTCGATTACCTTCCAGGCCCGATCGCTGACCGATACGAAGCCCAACCCCGGCGGCAGCATGAGCGATTTTTGCGCCCCGGTGATTACTACATCAACGCCCCAAGCATCCGGCTTGAGCGGCAAGGCACCGGCGGACGTGATGCAATCGGCGATGAGCAGCTTGCCCGCGGCGTTCGTGATTTGGCCGATCGCTTCGAGGTCACAAAGCGTCCCCGTCGATGTCTCACTGTGCGTGAGCATGACCACCGTGATGGCTGGGTCCTTCTTGAGGTAGTCGGCGATGACCTTCGGATCAATGGCGGTGCCCCACTCGATCTCGTGACGGATCACGTCAAAGCCGTACTGCTCGGCGATCTCGCCCCAGCGCTGACCGAATTTGCCACCCTCGATCGTGAGCATCTTCGAGCCGGGCGGGTTGCAGGCGACGATGGCGGCCTCGGCGGCTGCGGTGCCGGAACCCGTAATCACGAGCACCTCGTTCTTGGTCTGCACGACCTCGCGGAGCTTCTCGCGAACCTGTTTCATGAAGCCTTTGAACCAATCCGTCCGATGGTGCTCAAACGGACGCGCCATTTCCAACAGGACTTCCTCGGGAACGGCACATGGACCAGGCGTATACAGGCGAATCTTCTTCATGGTGACCACCTCAAGGACCGCGGCCGACGTAATCCGCACAGCCCGTCGCCTTGGGCGACAAGGCGTTCGCCTCCATGGCGGACGGCGGATTCACCGGCGTTATCGACGCTCTACGTTCGCCACGATCGGTTGACATTGCCTCCGCGGCGGACTCCTGACAACTGAATTCGGGCATCATAGCCTCGGACCGAATCCGTGGCGAGTCGGCAACCGCCGGCCCCCGCGAACGCCACTATCGGCCCATCTGCCGGGGTGTATCCCCGGGGAATAGCATGGTGCCGGCCGGAACGAGGATCAACATGGCCGCGCGGCATGGGTGGCAAAGACTCGACCAGTGTGGTAGGCTGGTGATTTCCAGTATCAAGGCAAGGAATGAAGGATGAATTTGGCCAAGCTCATTACAGCCGACCGCATTCGAGTGCCACTCGAATCGACGGAGAAGATCGGGGTCATCACCGAACTAATCGACGTGCTCGCACAAACCAACGGTCTGATTGACCGGGACATAGCGCTTGAGGCCGTGCTGAAACGCGAGGCGGAGCGCACCACCGGCATCGGCTATGGTTTGGCGATCCCCCACGGCAAGAGTGACGGGTGCAAAAGCCTGGTCATGGCGGCCGGCAAGCCCCGCGACCCGGTCGATTTCCAGAGCCTCGACGGCCGGCCCGTCACGTTCGTCGTGCTGCTCGTCAGCCCGCCTGACCAGACCGGCCCGCACATTCAGGCCCTGGCCAAGATCAGTCGGCTGATGAACATCGACGAGTTTCGGGCGGCGGTGGCGGCCGCGACCACCTCTGAAGCACTGTTCGAGGCGATCTCTTCCTACGACACAACCGACTCGGTGTTATAGGGCCCCGCGCCCCCAGGCGGCGTCCTGGGCCCATCCCGCGTTGCCGCCGGCCCGAGACCGCTGCCAACCGTGCTTGGGGCAAGTCTCCCGTTTCTCGGACCGCCCCTCGGCAATGAGAAGTCCACTTGGAAACGAGCCGATGAAACCTAATGGCGAGGGCAGCGGCCCCGACAAAGACTCGTGACCAGGCTGGAACCATGAGCATGGCGCATCCACAAGTCCAGGTCATTCTAGGCGGCGAGGAAATTCCGCCGGCCCTCGAACGGGCCCTCGCGCGAGCCGGCGCCGCCACCAGCTTTCGACCACTCTCTGACGCATTGAACGCCGGCGTGGCGACCTCCGCCGACGCCGTCATCATTGTTGCCCCAGAAGACATGCGACCGGTCGCCGACCGCCTGCGGCTGCTGCTCGAACGCCTGGCGACCAACCCCCGCGCCACGCTCGTTCTCAAGCCGCATGGTGAGATCACCGGCCGGCTCAAGCACCCCCCGATATTGCCCGTCATGTTCGTCAGTGGTCTTGATGAGGATGACCTGACCAGTCGGATTCACACGATGGTCGCGATGCGGCCGTCGCTGTCCGCATTGCATGGCGACCTCAAGCAGCGCGAGCACGGCGAACAGAGCATTGCCGAACGCTATGCCGCCCAGTTACGCCTCGCAAGCCGCGTGCAACGTGAGCTGATGCCGCAGATGCTCCCGCAGATCGGCCCGTTCAGCTTCACAACCCTGTTCCGCCCGGTTGACTTCGTCTCCGGCGACATTTACGACGTTCAACGCCTGGATGACGAGCACGTCGGCGTCGCGCTGGCTGACGCCGCCGGTCACGGCATTCCAGCCGCCCTGCTGACCGTCTTCCTCAAACGTGCCCTGCGTGGCCAGACGGCCAGCGCCGGGGAGACCGCGGTACATCAGCCGGACCAGGTGCTGCGGCGCCTGAATGCCGACGTGATCGAAGCGCGGATTTCGGAATGTCGCTTTGTGGCGGTGACCTACGCGCTGTTAAACACGCGAACACGCGAAGTGGCGATTGCCCGCGCGGGGGCGCCGTTTCCGATTCTCCACCGCGCCGATGGCCAGACCACCCTCATTCGCCCGCGCGGCACGGTGGTGGGTGTGATGCCCGACACCACGTTCGAAGTGGTTCATCACACGCTCGGTCCGGGTGACACGCTATTTCTGTACAGCGACGGGCTTGAGACGCTGCTGACCCCCGCCGTTTCGACCCGCGCACTCGCCGAGGCCTTTGGCCGCGCGGCCACCGCCATGCGAGCCAATGATCGGCGTACGCGACAGACCGGACGCCACGAGGCCAATATTCATGCCGGCGCCGGCGTATTCGAGACCGTCGATGCGACGGCGGTCGAGGATGACGAGGACATCAGCGCCCACGCGTTCGGGCAGCGCATGGTCGATTGCCTGGATATCCGCGACGGCGCGTCCGCGGAGGCCGGCGACGCTCCGCCCGCCAATAACGAGATCACCAGTACGCCCTGGTTCGCGTCTCTACAGACCAACGGGCCGCAGGTTGCGATGGATGAGCTCATCATGCGGCACGACGCCCTGCGCCGCATCGGCTACAACCTCGACGATCTGACCGTTCTGGCTATCAACAGCCAACCCTGACGATTACGGCCTTCCAATCGACCAAAACGACGTATCCGCCTCCCACGACCGCCACGCCGGTACAAATGTGAGGACTTGTGGCCCTGCGCACCGACGCTGGAAATGCGCACGCCCGGATGGTAAGCTCGCCGCCTTTATCGGGGCACCGGAGCGGCACCGAGGTAATCAGGCAAGTGCAGTCGAATCACCCACGCGGGCGAAGAACCGCTGTCAGGAGGGCGTGAGCATGTTGAACCGACACGGACGCCCGTGTTGTTGCGTCTTGGTCGGCCTCGCCGTGTGGGCGGCGGTCGGCGGAGCACTGGCGGGCGAACCGCTCGACCTCGTGCCGGCTGACAGCATGCTCGCCTGGTATGGGCGCCCGCTGCCTGACGCCCTGCCACCCGAGGCTGGTCCCTCGCCGCTGAACACCCTGATCGACACGCTGCCCCAGCTCGCCGGTGGGCGGCTGGATCGAACAGCACGTGTCGCGTTGCGGGTTTTCCAGACGCTCGGACAAATGATCCGGTACCGCCACGCTGTCGTGCTGATCGACTCGTCGGCCATTCACGCAGGCGTGCACCCCGCGTCCCGCCGCGTGGATGATCTGCGCCTGGCGATGATCATCGACACCCAGAGTTGGGAACGTTCCGGGCCTTTTCGCCGCATCATGGCCAACGCGATCGAGGACCAGACCGACAGCGATCACGCCGCCATCACCGACAAGACCGCCGAACGCTGGTCGTACCGCGAGTTGTATGACGAGCGTCTGCCGGCGTGGTGCCGGATCTCCTGGGGACAGATCGACGAGTACTTCGTGATGACGCTCGGCGCGGATGTGTGGCCAGTGATCGCGAGCGTGGCGGTGGAGAAGCAGCCATCGCTGGCTCGTGACGAATGGGTAACACAGACGCGCGACGCGCAGGGGCGCGACGCGACGATTGAGATCTTCCTGGACGCCGACCGCATGCGCGAGCGGCTCGACCCACTGCTGAACAACTGGATCAGCGACTTCTTCAAGGTCTGGGACGCTGGCGAGATGCACCGGGGCAGCTGGGCCATCGGCCTGAAGGGTGACGCTATCTACTGCCTCAGCTACTTCAAGGTTGGTGGTGAGACGGTGAAGCGTGTGTACGCCGATGCGAACGTTGCCAACCCCGGCGCTCTCGGCGTTCCCGCGGGCTCACGCTACGCGGTATACAAGGTTCCAGCCGCCGAGTACCTAGTGAATCTGGTCGAAAGCCTGTACGTCTGGCAGACGCCGGAGAAGCGTGAGCACGATCTGCGCCGTTGGGAACGGATACAGCGCGAGCACGGCTTCGACGCCCAGCGTGACGTCCTGGACCATCTCGGCGACACGGTCGTGCTGCACAACTACCCGCGGCATCCACTGCGTCTGCCGGTCTTCTTCACCACCCTGATCGAAATCCGCGACGAGCCCGAAACGGTGCGCAAGACAATCGACACCATGTGCGAGGCCTGGCAGCAGGGTCTGGAAAAAGAGGCCGAGAAAATGGTCATCGCCAACCCGGCCGAGGTCATGCGGCGCGACGGCGTGTGGTACATCCAGGTAGGGCCGCTCTTCAGCGGACTGGCCTGGACGGTGACGGACCGCTACATCGTCGTGAGCTGGTCGCCTACCGCCCTGCGCGAGTATCTGGAGATCGCCGGCGACAGCCTCAACCGTAAGTAGACGCACCGCCAATCGCTCGGGCCATTTGCATTTCCGATCCTCAGCAAATACCCTAGCGGTTGCTTCGCCGAGGAACACGGGTGCCAGGGTCATTTCGCACACGCCCGAGTCCTTCGGAGCGAGACGAAGCCAAGCAGTGACTGCCGGGAGTCGGCTGACATGGGGCTCGGGCGCTCCAAGCTGAATGACATGCAGAGGAATGCGCGGCTGATGCGCATACTCGAGGTCACGCGCGGCATGGCCGCGACGATGGACCTTGACGTTCTGCTGACGATGATCATCGGGGCCGCCTGTGACGTGCTCGATTGTGAGCGTGCGACAATCTTCCTCTACGACGCCGATTCGAGTGAACTCTACGCCCGCGTGGCCACCGGCTGCGACGAGATCCGCTTCCCGGCCACCGCCGGCATCGCCGGCACCGTCGCCCAGGAACGTTGCGTCGTCAACGTGCCCGACGCGTACGCGGACGAGCGTTTCAACCGCAACGTGGACAAGGAAACGGGCTTTCGCACGCGGAACCTCCTAACACTGCCGCTGGAGAATCTCGAAGGCGAGCTCATCGGCGTGCTACAGACCCTCAACAAGCTGCACGGCCCGTTCGACAACGAGGACGAGGAACTCGCCCAGACACTCGGGGCCCAGGCCGGCGTGGCATTGCATCGTGGCGTGCTGCTGGAGGAGTACGCCGAGAAGCAGCGTCTCGCGCGCGACCTCGACATTGCCCGCACCATCCAGCAGGCCTATCTGCCAAAGGAAAACCCGGTCGTCGAGGGCTACGAAATCGCCGGCTGGAACCGGTCGGCGGATGAAACGGGCGGCGATTGCTACGACTTCTTCAAGCTGCCGGACGGGCGTCTGGCGATCTTCCTGGCGGATGCAACCGGGCACGGGATCGCCGCCGCTCTGGTCATCGCGCAATGCCGATCGCTGATACGAGCCCTGCTGACAGTGACGCAGGACCTCGTCGCCGTTGCCAGCCGTGTGAACAACTTGCTCGCCGACGACATCACCGAGGGCCGATTCGTGACGGCGTTCCTCGGGGTCCTCGACCCCGACCGCGGCGTTATCGACTACGTCGCA
>JAFGRR010000352.1 GCA_016935035.1 Phycisphaerae bacterium
CACGAGCGCGGTGGGCTGGAGCGTGTGGTCGGGCCGTTCGCCGCGCATAAGATCGCCGGCCAGGCTCCGGAGTTCGGAGTAAATGTGCGTTACAAGCTGCTCCTTGGCGTGTGGTTGCCCTGCCCGAATCGCCGCCAGGAGTGTCGTTATATCCTGTTGCCCCACGTCCAGTGCTCACCCCCCCTCTCCATATGATAGGCTGTACCACTGTCAGTCGCCTCGCGTCCATTGTCGCACGTGCGTCGGGCAGCCGCAATGAAGTGGAGACTAGGGTTCAGAGTGCATGGTTCAGGTTGGGCCGCCAAGGCGCCATTCGCGCCGATCGAGATCTATCAGGCCGAGTGCCACAGACAACACCAGTGTGGACGTAATGTCCTGAATTCTGAACCGCGAAATTCAACAACGTTGCACCGGAAGCGGTCAGTTTTCGCATGTAGTAGTGGAACAGACGCGCATGCCCGCCCGGACGACGTTGGGTATTGACGGCCCGGGAAAAAGAAGACGCGCCGGCGTGGCATGCGCGCCGCGTGGTCACTGGTAGGAAAACGCCACAACCTGCGAGGAGCACGACTTGCTCACCCTCGGTAACCACTTGAGCACCCGGCCGGCGCCGCCACGTCTTAAAGTTGGCAGATGAAACGGCTGCGTGAATCGGGTATTCTAGTGATGTCGTGGGGGCACACCGATCTCCAGGCTCACGCGTAGCTGGTGATCCGTTCGGTGTGGCCATGGGCTGGTATGTGTTCATTTCGATGTGTGTGCCGCGTATCGGGGCATTGTGCCCGTTGCGTTCTCGGTACGCGTGGTTGTCCGCGCGATAGGGTGTGACGTTGTCATACCCGGGACCGGCCACGTCACCGCCTCGCGCCTCGCCCAATGAGGCCCGTACAAGCAGGGAGCATGCCATGTCTCGTATAACCGCAGTGAGATGGTCTGGACGAATGGTCCTGTTGGGTGTGATCGGGGTTGTGTTTGGCTGTCTGACTCAGGTACCACTGGATGGTCTTCAGTCGGAGATAACCCAGCTCATACCGACAGACGACGCCGACGCTGATGCGAATGCCGGCTTGTCCGCCTACGCCCCGCCAACGTCCGCCGCGCAAATCTACGCGTCACGCTGCTGGATGTGTCATCCCAACGCCGGTGGATTGGCCTGGCTGGCGGATTCGATCGTGGCCGACATGTCCGAAGTGAACGCGGCCATGGAAGGCATCACGCTCAGCACGTCGGAGATTCAGTTGCTGCGCGATTGGTTGGACGATAGCGCGCCGGACCAGGATTCCGAACCTGGCGCCGATGACACCGACAGCGGTGATGATGGTTACGACGATTATGATGACGTGGGCGAAGACGAGGGTGACACCAGCGACGGAGACGCCCCTGATCTGCCCGGGCTGACCACCGACGAAAACCCGCCAGTTGCTGGCAATCTCGTGCTTGGCACGCCCATGAATACGGCATTGGCGATTACGCTCACTGCCAGCGACGTGGACGGCGATGCGTTGTCCTATGCGCTGGTGCGAGGGTGCGGTTATGGCACGCTCGAGGGCACGCCCCCCAACCTGACGTACATCCCGGCCAACAACTACGTAGGCTTCGATTCTCTGTCGTTCACAGCGAATAGCGGCCGCTCCGGCGGCACCAGCAACACCGCCAACGTGCGCATCTGGGTCATCGATGAGCAAGATCTGGCGGGCCAGACCGTCAGTGGCACCATCGACCCGAGCAGCGACATGGAGGCCTGGAGCTTTGATTGTGTCGCCGGCCAGCGCGGCTTGATTACCGTCGCCGCCGGTGGATTCTCCCCCATCATGTCGCTATATCCTCCCAACAGTGGTTCGGCGGAGATCGGTGGAAGTCTGGGCTACACGCGCTTTGACCACCAATTCCTGAACACCGGTCAGTACACTGTCCTGGTTGAGAGTTTCATGCACGCCAGCACCGGGGGATTCAACCTGACGGTCGTACAACTGCAAGGGCAGATTGCCAGCCTGGCCGACCTGGATGGCGGCCCGATTGCGTCGGGGCAGAGCCTGTCTGCGCGGTTGAACAGCACGTCGGACATGGATGCGTTCACGTTCGAGGGTGTCGCCGGTCAGCGTGTGCTGATCACGGTCGCCGCCGCTGGCTTTTCTCCCATCATGTCGCTGTACCCACCCAATGGCGGCCCGGCTGAGTTCGGAGGCGGACTGGGCAAAACGCGGATCGACCAGCAACTCCAGGCCACCGGTCGGTACAACATCATCATCGAAAGCTTCATGCACGCCAGCACAGGACAATACACGGTGACACTCCAACAGTTCTGACGTCGCGGAGATTCGCCCCAGCGGCCAGAGCGAGACAGTATCGCAATGGCCGCTTCGGACGATGCGCAGGGGGGGCAGTGCTACCAGGCGTTCGTGGCTGAGGACACGTAGATGAACGGTAAACCCAACCTGCCGAAATCGGGTGGGCAACGACACGCGCGCACCGTCGGCCTCTGCTCAGTCAGCATTGCGGCGGCGTTGACCGTTGTCTGTAGCGGATGCGTGTCGATGGGCAAGCGCATCGATCCGGAGACGCTTGAACAGATCAAGATCGGCACATCCACCCGTGCGGACGTCGAGGCACTGCTCGGTCAGCCCCGAGAAACCACAGTCGGACCAGGCGGCGAGGAGGTTCTGACGTATTTTCACTTAAGTGGCTGGCTGATACCGCCGGGCGAGCTCATTGCGTCGGGCCTGAACCTGGCCAAGGTACCCTTGGTCGGCTCTGTTCTGCCAAAGGTCTGGACTGGCGGTTCAACCAACACTGAGTGTGTGTCAATCACGCTCGACGGCGATGGCAAAGTGTTGGGTATCTCAACGTGCGTAATGGACGTTGAGTATGGCAGCGGCTTCCTCGACGACAACCAGCAGTCGCTCGTAGTCACATACCGCGGGCCCAGCGCCCCCGGCAGCGTTCCGCCGCAGCCGGCCGTGGCCCCCGAACTCTGCTCGGACAGCCGCGAGCCTCCGAACCAACCGGGAAGAGTCGCCGACAATCGCTGATGGGCCAACGCCACACCGCCCGACTGCGCCGGAACAGCGGCATCAGGGCCCCGTTCCGGTGAACTCGCGCTGGAAGCGGGCGAAGTCGCTGATGTCGATTACGCCGTCCGTGTTGTCGTCAAAAGCGTCCAGGCACTCGCCTGCCGGCGGCCACTCGTCCATGCAGGATTCAAACGCGAAGAAGTCGTCGATGTCCACGTCGCCGTCGAGGTCATAGTCGCCGAAGGTGTACGGGTGGATGACCAGCGGGATCATCTTCGTGTCGGTGCGTTGCGAGACGTCCTCCAGCTGAATGATCGGCTTGAAGCGGCCGCTTTCGGTGGGCGTGCCGCTCAGGATGCCGCCGGTGGTCAGAATGACTCCGGCCGGCAGGCGCGACAGGTCGAACTCGACGGAATCGACGCCGGTCAGCGTTGTGGCCGCGTCATACGCTGAAAGCGTGTAGTTGGCCAGGTCGCCAAGCGAGACGCCGACGGTCGGCGTCAGACCGGTGTTGCCGGCGCCGTAGTGCAGACGCACGCGGCCGTCGTCATAGAGCGTGGCGGCGAAGTTGCACGGGTAGAGGCCGGTGTGCGTGACCGCCACCCATCGAATCGTCACCTGCCCCGCCACGCTTTCGTCAATGTAGATATCGCCGCCGTAGTCGGTCCGCAGGTTGTCCCACAAGACGGCGATGCGCTTGTTGTAGCTGAGCAGCAGCTCGCTGTTGGTGTACGTTGCTCCCACGTAGGCGCCGAAGTTGATCCAGCCGTCGGACGCGATCTTCACGTCGGTATACGCGCCGTCGTAGAACGGGAATGCGAACGGCAGCGTGTAGTCCCACACAACGTTGCCGCCCTGCCAGCCCTGGGCCACGCCGACCTCGGCGAACTGGTTGAGTCCGAGCGGCTCTTCGCCGTAGGTATCGAGCACGGTCCATACGAGCGGTGCGTCGCCGCCGATGGCGTCGAGCGCGAGCGGGCCGTACGGCACGTCGATGTGGCCGTCGGGCAGGCTGGCGGTGCTGATAAGCGGGTCGGTGGTGCCCTGGATCAGCTTGATGTTGTCGAGCGCGATACCGTCGGAGTCGATCGGGTAGTCGTCGCTCTGCTGGAAACGTATGCGGAAGGTGTTTGAGTAGCTGATGCCGGCGGTAGCTATGGCCTGGTCGAGATCGATCACTTGCGTGACGTAGGTCGTGCCGCGTTCGGCCGGCAGCTCGTCAACACCACGCGTCGGATCGAACAGGTTGGCAATGCGGTACCACGTTGTGCCATCCTGACTTATGGCCACGCCGTCACCATCGACCGACCCGACCCAACTGTCGGGCAACGGGTCGGCTTCGTCGCCGAAGTCCTTCCAGTCGAATTCGAGCCGCACGTACGAGTGCCCCTCCAGGTCGATCGCCAGCGTCACCTCGTTGCGGCTGAAGTTGCCATCGTATGACGAGTCCATCGTCAGGTGATAATCGCCGATGGGGCCGTTCTGGCTCGTAACCTGGATGCGTCCGGTACCGGTTGAGTCTGTGCGCCAATACGCCTCAAGCGGCGGGCCGCCCTCGAAATCCTCGGTGAACGGGAACTGCGCGGCCTCAATGACGTCAATCGTCACCGTCGCCACGTTGGACCACAGTTCGCCATCATAAACCTGATACTCAAACGAATCGTCCCCGGCGAAACCCAGACCAGGTGCGTATTGCACCAGATTCCCGGTCACCGTGTAGGGCACCGCCGTGATCAGTCCGGCGCCGGGTTCACTCAGTTGTCCGTTCGTCGGCAGAGACACAATCGTGTACGTGATTGGATCAAGGTCGGAGTCACTGCCGAGCAGTGTGATCGCCACCGGCGTATCCACGGCCGTCGAAGCCGCGATTGCCCGTGCCAGCGGCGGCTGATTCGCCTGCGGTGTACCGATGGCCAATACCTGGATGTCGTCGATGTTCCACCCGCAATACGTGTCCGCCGAGTCCGTTGGGCCCATCGTCCAGCGGAACTGAACAAACGGCTGATCATCGGCGATGGTGCCGACGCCATAGGATTGCAGGCTCCAGGTGGTTTCTTCGAGTGTATCACCCGAGTGGTTCCAGACAGTCTGCCACGTGATGCCATCGGTCGTGACCTCGATCGACGCGCTGTCCCATGTCGCCGATTCCACGCCGAGCCAACGGGCGAAGTCCAGCGTGACGCGCGACAGCCCGGTGCAGTTCATGGGCAGCGTGGTCAGATGCTGCGGCGGCAGGCTGTTGGTGTATGCGCCGGCGAGGTTGTAGCCGTAGACATTCAGACCGGTGTAGGCGGTCGCGGGGTCGCCGGCCTGCCCCTGCGGATGGCCGAAGGCCCAGTCGCCCTCGGTCAGCCAGCCGGGGTTGGAATTCAACGGGAAGGAGTACGCGACGACCGGCGTGCCAATGGAGAGCGTTACGTTCGCCGTGTTCGAATCGAGGCCGCCGTCGGTCGCGTGGTAGGTAAAGCCGTCCGGTCCCTCATATCCCGGCGTTGGCGTGAAGATCACATAGTCGCCGTTTGATAGGAGCGTGTACGGCACCGATGAGATTGTCCCGCCGGCGGGATCGGACAGTGTCCCGTGCGCTGGCAGCGACAAGATCACGTATGAGATCACATCGCCCGGGTTCGGATCGGACGCGTCAAACTGAATCGCCTTGGCCGTGTTGGCGGGCGTTTCGGCATAGAGGCCGTTGGCGACCGGCGGCAGCGGCACGTTGCCGGCGACCATGATGCGAATCTCGTCGAGGAACCAACCGTCACGCTGCAAATAGCCATCGCTGGTGAGACGGAAACGCACCTTGAACGCCTGGCCGGCAAAGGGCGCCAGGTCGTGGACGCGCCGCGTCCAGTCATAGTCACCGCCGGTGTCGCCGTCGATCGTGCCGATCACCTGGTTGTTGACATCAACCACTTCGACAACACAAGTGTCATAGTAGGTTTCTAGCAGACACCAATCATAGTACTCAAGAAAGACCGGTGCGGTTACACCTCCGAGGTTGATAAGCGGAGTCTGTAGCCATGCGTCGGAGTACGCGCCGTACGTCGTCGCCAAGCCCGTGCCCCAGCAGTTGTCGCCATTGATCGCGCGAACGCCGTCGATTCCCGCCAACGGGCCGCTGCCGACGACCGACTGTCCGAAGATGCTGTTCGCGGAGGTCGGCACGCCGCGCTGCCACTTGTCACCCGCCCCGCCGTGTTCCCACCCCGGGTCAGGGCCTTCGCAATTGTCTGAGAACAGCAGGAGTGCATCGCGGATCAGGTGCGTCTTGGTGCCGAAGCCGTAGCGGTTGGCGCTGCTGCGCGGATAGACGGCGTAGAAATAGCCGCCGGTGGGCGCGTTCGCGTCGGTATAGGACGCGACGGCGCCGGTGTAGATGACCACGACGCCGGGGGCGACCTCGTCAGACACGTTGTAGATCTGGCCATCGGTCGGCATCCAGGCGAACGGCGTCAGCGAACGGACCAGCAGACTGCTGGCGTAGTCGTTGGACGGTGCCGCCCAGGTCAGGTTGATGTTGTTGCCCCCCGCCGCCACGGCCGACAGACTCTTGATGCGGTCGGGCCAGCGGATGCCGGCATGGGCCGCACTGACCGCGGCGCCGGCGTCGGCACGTCCGAAGCCAAAGCGGTGACTGTGGCCGGTGATGCCGTCGAAGCGACCATAGGGCTCGTCCAGGCGGACGGCGGTGTGTTGGAGGATGGCGCGGGCCTGGGCGCCGGTCATGTTCGGATCTTGCGAGATGATCAGGGCCAGGATGCCGGCGGCCAGCGGCGTCGCGGAACTCGTACCGCCGAAGCTGTTGGTGTAGTCCAGATCGGGCAGGCCGTTGTAGCCGCTACTACCGGTGTTGTCGGTGGTGGTGATGTCGATCCAGGGGAAACGCACGCCGTCGTCGCCGCGATCGTTGGTGGGCGTGGCGATGGCAACCTCGGGGCCGACATCGCTGAACTCGGTGTGCGTGGCATTGCTGTTGGTACCGCCGATCGCCATGACGGTGTCGAGTTGGGCAATGGCTGACACACCGTTGACGGTGTGGTCGTTGTTGGCTGCCGCGAAGAGCACGAGTGCCCCGCGGCCGTTGCGGCCGGAGGTGGCGGCGTAGTTGATGGCGGCAACGACGTCGGTCGGCAGCAACGTGCCGTCGGCGTATCCCCAACTATTGCTCATGATCGACGCCCCGTCGCTATGGTCGCCGTCGTCGTTGGGGTCGACGCAGAAATAGAATGACTCGGCGGTCTCGGCAATTGTGGCGCCGAAGAACTTGACGCCAATCAGGCCGCAACTCGGGGCGGCGCCGCGCACGCCGATGGTGTTGCCCGCGGCCACCGCCACGCCGGCACAGCTTGTGCCGTGACGTTGGCCGGCATCGGGGCTGGGGTCGTCGTCGTATGGAATCACGTCGTAGTCGCGGCCGGTTGCCCAGTTCGGCAGCAGGTCGGGATGCCACTTCTCGACGCACTCGTCCTGAATCGCGACGCGGACGGACGGGATGCCCTGGGCGGCCGCGCCGTTGTCGGTATCCCAGGCGGTCTCGACGTTGATGTCGCTGTTGGCCGCCGCCCCTTTGGCGATGTCGCCGTCGAGGTGCCACTGGTGGCTGAGGTAGTACGGGTCGTTGATGGTCGGCGGCGAGTACGCGACCTTGGGCAGGAAGAAGTCCGGATGGGCATAGAGCGTTATGTCGCGACGTTCGTGCAGCGTGTTGGCCACGGCCACGGGGCTAAGCGTGTGCGGGTCGCGAACGGTCAGGATGTAGCGTCCCGCGCCGCGCTCGCAGGCCTGGGCGTCGCACCCGCAGGCGTCGGCCAGCTTCCGGATCGTGCCGGCGGACAGCTCAGGGCGAAAGCGAACAATGATGCGGTCGGTCTGGTAGATCGGCACGTCGCTGCCGACGCGGTACAGCACCGGCAGAGCCCATTTGACGCCGGTGGTCTGGCGTGTTTGGGTGATGTCTACACCGCGCGCGACGTACAGGGCGCGTTGCTCCATGCGGTCTTCGAGCGCCGTTGCCGCGGGCGGAAGCCGGTCTGGCACGACGCGGGCCGGCAGGAACGCCGGTCGGCCGGATTTCGCGGGTGCGACGGCCGGATCGACGCACACGAGCACTTCGTCGGCTGATGCGGCGATCGCTTGTCTACCGTTGGCGTCGTAGAAATACGATGTGGCGTCCTGCGCAGCCGCCTGAGCAAGACCCGCGAGCAGGAAACCGAGAACCAGCCCGGCCACGCCGCTGCCGCGCGGTACCCGCGCGCGTGTATCACGCTTGGTCTTCATTGCCGTTGCTCCATGCCCGCACCGGATATGTGAACCGGGATCGCGCGACCATGCTCATGTGCGAGCCTGCCGCGCGGCGGGCATCTGCCGCCTCCGTTTAGCACGGCGCGCAAGGTCCCCGGCCATCGCGCGACGTGAACATGTGCCCGAAAGGCACGAACGTGGTCCGCCATTCAATAACAGGAGGCGTCGGCACGCCTTCCGGATTTCGGTCCCGCATACGAGTCTACCCGGCGCCCCGCGCCGATTCAAGAATCGCGAAATCAGATCTACGTTGACTTGGCGGCCGCCATTGCTCTACGCTAGGGACTGGCGGCCGACGAGGAGTCAACACGGGCAGCGCCAGCCTCGGGCAATTGGCGTCGGTGAATCCTCAACACCCTTTGTGACGATACCCGCGCGAGGCCGTGGCTTCAGCGCTCATCGTGTGCGCTGTCGGGCTCCTATCTGCTGACCAAACCAGGCTCAATCACAGGGCCCACTTGTTTTCAGTGGGCGCCGTGGGAGTGGTTGAGATGTGTTCGACCTCATCCCGGTCTCTACCAATCACTTGAGAGAAACCGGGGTGGCGGATCAGTTGTGGTCTCGCTACCGGGGAAATAAGGAGGATTCGTCGTGTCCGCACAGATGATCCGTTCCCGGCCGCTGGGCCGGTCTCTGGCTGTCGTTTCCATTGCAATCGCCTGTGCCGTCTCGCCGAGCATGGCGGCGTTTCCACGTCCGCTGAACGACACGCCGGCGACCGCCGAGCTGATTACGACCATTCCGGCCGTACTGACCGGCGCCAACGTCAACGGCGACGACACCATCAGTGCCACATCACTAGCTGGACTGACCAGCGTTACCGGCGCCGATGTGTTCTACAGCTTCACGCCGCCGGCCACCGGCGATTACTGGCTGACCATGATCCCGTGGGTCGAGGTTCCGGTGTACGCCAGTTCGGGCGGCACGGTGCCGGTACCCAACCTGTGCGTATATGTGCGCGAGGCCGACACCGGCACCTTTGTCGCCGGCAGTGACGCCAATGTTCGCGGGCAACCCGATACGGTCGTGACTACCCTTACGGGCGGTGTCGAGTATGAGATCGTTGTCGACAGCACGGAGACCGTGCAGCGCGGCCAGGAATTCGAGTTCACGCTGGTTGTGAACGCTGCACCGGTCGGATCACCGGAAGACTGCTTCACGCCGGGCCTGATTCCGAACGAGCTACCGACGGCGGTTGTCGGAACGCTGACCGGGGCGGTAGACGACGTGAC
>JAFGRR010000353.1 GCA_016935035.1 Phycisphaerae bacterium
AGACAAGCCCGGCGGCGAATTCCATGCCGAGCTTGACGTCACGCGGCGGCTGGCCGGCGAGTTGGACGAGACCGCCGTCATCGTGTCGGTCGGCTCGGGCAGCGTCACCGACTCAGCCAAGTACGCCCGGCATCTGCACGCCGAGCAAACCGGCCGCCGCATCCCGTTCATCAGCTTCCCGACCGCCGCCAGCGTGACGGCGTACACGTCGGCACTCGCGGCCCTCTCCGTCGGCGGCGTCAAGCGCACACTGCCGACCGCCCCGCCCGACGTGATCATCTGCGACCTGCGAACGTTGGCCGATGCCCCGCTCCTCATGACGCAGGCTGGCTTCGCCGACGTCCTGGCGCGAAGTGTCTCCTATGGCGATTGGTATCTGGCGGCCCAACTCGGCATGGACGACGGCTTCAGCCTGGTCCCCGGCAAGCTGCTCGAAGCCTCAGAGGTAGCCATGCTCGAACAGGCGGCCGCGGTGAAGACCGCCGATCTGCCGGCGATTCGCACTGTGACCGACGCCCTGCTGCTTTCCGGCATGGCCATGTCGATCGTCAACCAGACCGCCCCGCTGTCCGGCTGGGAGCATACCATCAGCCACTTCCTGGACCTGACGGCGTTGCATCAGCATCGCCCGGCGGCATTGCACGGCGGCCAGGTCGGCGTGGCAACCCTGGTCTCGGCCCGGGCCTACGAGCGAGCCTGGAACGCGCTCGACCTCGATCGGCTCACGGCCGAGACTGATGAGCAGCAGTGCCGTGCGACGATCGAACGCGTGTTCCGCCAATTCGGCGCCGACGATGAGACCATCGCCGAGCTGTGGCGTGACGCGGCGAAGAAGCTGGCACGTCGCAGGACGACGGGCGAAACGCGCCGACGCTTCATCGCCGACAAGCGTGCCGGCAAGCATGACTCGTTCGTGAAACGCGCCGTGCGGTCGGCGTCCGAGGTGGAGAATCTACTCCGCCAGGCCGGCGCCCCGGCGAGCTTCGACAAGCTGGACGTGCCGCCGCCGCCCGCGGCCGCCCACGCCGCGGTACGATACGCGCACTTGGTGCGTGCCAGATTCACAATCGGCGATTTGCTGGACGAAACCGCCTGGCTAAGCAACGCCGCCGTAGACGCCTTGATGCGCTGAGACACTAGCGTGGACACTTTATTGCGATGAGGCATCACCGTCTACGAGTGCCACTCCCCGGGTGCCACTGCTCTTGAGCAGTGCCGCGTCCAGCCCGAATAGGCCACCGGCCACGACGCCGATTCGCCCGCGTGCAGGGCCACGTAGCGGCCGATGTCTCGTCGGCCGGCGTCCGCGATAGCGTCCGCGAAAAGAAGGGCACTGCTCAAGAGCAGTGGCACATTGTCGCTTGCTTCACATCATCGACGGGAGATGACGCATGCATGCTCGCCAGATGCTCTGCCTCGGATTGACCACGCTCGCACTTGCCGGCTGCGCGACGCCGCGCCGCGCTCTGCCCGGCTTCGAACTCAGCCCACACTTTGACGAGCAAATCAAGAGCTGCACCTTCGATCCCGATGTGAGCGTGCTGATTAACGCGCCGCCGGCGAATGCGATCGACCCCGCAAAACCAACGGAACTGGTCATCTACGCCCTGCCCAACGGCAACACCATCGACCAGACAGTCGGCCGCTCCGAAAAGGAAGGGCTCGACTGGCACTTCTACATCCAGCACATTGGTGCCCAGACGCGCCGCCTGCGCGAGATTGTCACCAACCGCAACATCATTGTCGCCTACGTCGAGGCCGACGGCCGAAGCTGGCCCACCTGGCGGCAGAAACACGAAGACAGCGGTGCACACATTGTCCGCCTCGTCGAGTTTCTGCGCAACGAGGTCCACACCGACTCCGTCGCCCTGACCGCCCACAGCGGCGGCGGCAGCATGATCTTCGGCTTCATCAACGAGGTGAACGATATCCCCGACTGGGTCGAACGCATCGCCTTCCTCGACGCCAACTACGCCTACACCGACGAACAACACCACGGCGACAAATTCATCGACTGGCTAAAACGCTCGCCCCAACACGCCCTCGGCGTAATGGCCTACGACGACCGCCGCATCAAAATCAACGGCAAGCTCGTTGTCGGCCCCACCGGCGGCACATATCGCAAGACGCAGAAAATGCTCGACCGCTTTCAACAGGACCTGCCGCTAAGCGAAACCACCCTCCCAGATCACACCCGCTACCAAGCCCTCGACGGTCGCCTCGACATCGTCCGCATCAACAACCCCGAGGACAAGATCCTCCATACCGTCATGGTCGAGCGCAACGGCTTCATCCACGCCCTGACCTTCGCCACGCCGTTCGAAAATCAGGCCGGCGACCTCTACGGCCAGGCGAGCTACAAGCAGTGGATTCAGGGTGATTGACCGCGCGAATGTAGCGACCGACGTCTCGTCGGCCGTTCGCGCAATCACCACATCCAACTGTCAACGGCCGCCACGGGGAGCGGCCACTACAGGCCTTACGCGCTGTCGGACTTTGTCTGAATCTGTCCACGACGAGCGACCAATCGCGGTACGGGCGATATCCACACATCGTGGCTTGTCTCGCCAGTTGCTGGCACAGCACGGGTTGGCTAGAGTGGAACTCGATCCGAGCCGCGACCGTGAAGGAGCGGTTGCGCAAGTCCCCGTCGGCTGCTCCGACAACCACGCCCTTACGGTTGCGGTTCGGACTGAAGTGCGGTGTTGCGTTTTCGACTCTGATTCAACCCCTCACATGGTGGCACAGATCATGGCTGAATACGAATCCGGCAAGCGTCCTGGGCTCCTGACCCTCAACCGCCGCGAAATACTGCAGCTTGGCGCCATTGGCACGGGTGCGATTCTCGGCACACCGGCGCTCTGGGCCCAGCAGACCACGCGGCCAAGCCCGCCGCCGCGGCCGAAGACCAACATCGACGACGCCATGAAAGTCCCGCGTACAAAGCACTCGCTGCCGGGGCTGTGCCCCGGGCGCGTCGTGCACGTGCAGGACGACAAGTCGCTGGTGGACGGCAAGTTCGACGCCGACGTGATCACGAAGATGTTCACGCGCGGGCTCGAAAAGCTCACCGGCAAGAGCCCCGAAGAAACCTTCAAGCTGCTCTTCACCAGGGACGACGTCGTCGGCATCAAGGTCAACCCCGTCGGCGCCGGCCTCATCAGCACCCGCCTCGAACTCGTCCAGGCAATAATCGACTGGCTCGTCGCCGGTGGCATCGCCCGCGAGAACATCATCATCTGGGACCGCTTCGACTACATGTTGACGCAAGCCGGCTTCACAACCGAGCGTTTCCCCGGCGTGCAATGCGAAGGCCTGCAGACCATGTACCTCGGCGACCTCGAAGAGAAGGAAGGCGAGGAGAGCAAGTGGCGCAACAAGGCCGGCGAGCACATCAGCGCCCCAAACTTCGATCGCGACACTTACTACTGGGCCGATGTCGAAGGCCCAAAGGATCTGCCGTACCTCAACCAGCACGTCTTCAACGGCACATACTCATACTTCGGCAAGCTGCTGACCCAGCGCATGACCAAGATGATCAATGTGCCCGTCTTCAAGAACACCGGCGACGGCATCTCGATGGCAACCAAGAACCTCGGCTACGGCGCGGTCTGCAACACCAACCGTCTGCACCAGCCGCTGTTCTTCGACGTGTGTACGGAAGTTCTCGCGTTTCCAACCATCCGCGACAAGCTGGTGCTCAACGTCACGGACGGCCTGCGGGCTCAGTACGACGGCGGTCCGATGCCGGTCGCGAAGTTCACGTATGAGTACAAGTCCATCTTCCTCGCCACGGACCCCTTTGCACTGGACTCGGTTTGTCAGAGTTTGATCGTCAAGAAGCGAAAGGACGAGAGCGTCAAGGTCAACGAGCACCCCAGGTTCACGGAGTACCTGCGCTACGCCGAGAAGCTGGGCATCGGCGTGGTCGATCCGGAGAAGGTGGAGTTCGTAACGGCGTAGCGGTGGCCCAGTGGCGCGCACCGCAGTATGTAGCGGCCGCCCCCCGTGGCGGCCGTAGGACGCACAACGGCCTTGATAAGCATGACAACGCCTCACGTATGCGTGGCCCGCGAGAAGCCAATGTCGACGCCGGCAAAGGGTTGTGCCGACGGTCTGTCTACGCTGCCGCGCGCAGCTTCCTCCATTCCACGGCTGCCACGGGGGGCGGCCACTACTGTCGCGCTTTTGACGCTGGTGCTGCTGACGGCTTGTGATTCGAAGCCTCGCGCGACGGACGCCACTGACGGCGAAAAGAACACGACGCCGGCGGCCACGGTCATCTCGCGCGGGCCGGCGACCTTCGACGACGGCTGGACGCGCGGTGATCGCCCGCGCGTCTTCACGCAACAGGACCTCTTCAATCACATCGACGGGGCCGCCGAGCTGTTCATCGAACTGGGCTTCAAACGGGTGATCGTCGAGAGCTACGCGCGCGGCAATGATAAGTTCGACCTCGAACTCTACGAAATGGACACCCCCACCGCTGCCCGCGCCCTGTTCTATCGCGTCCGCGGCGATGGCGAACCATTGGACGGCGTAACGGGCCGGAATGTCGGCGGCCCGTACCAGGTCGCCATTCAGAAAAACCGCTATTACGCTCAGATCAACAACTTCGACGGCGAGGAGCGCTGCATTCCCGACATGGTCAGCCTGGCCAA
>JAFGRR010000354.1 GCA_016935035.1 Phycisphaerae bacterium
CACTTCGCGCGTCCGCCGCTGCCGGGGTGAATCAATACCGCGTCCGTGTCGCAGCCACACTCGGCCAGCAGCGCACGTCCGCGGTCGCGCAGCCTGGGAGCGATCTCCAACGCGCAATTGTCTTCGAGCGGACAGGGTGATAAGTCGGCGTGCGCAGATGGTTCAAGGCGCCCCCACCATTGCTCGACCGCGTGGCGGTCGCCGTGCCACTCAACCGCCGGGTCGAGGCTCAGAAGTGTGCGCGGCCCGAGTTGCGTCAGCCGTGCGTGAACGACGTGCTCCGGCCCGGTCAGCGCGTTCAGCACGCGTTGGCCGTGAATCCGGCCAGGCAGCGCCTCACTCGGCAGTGCCTCGCCGTCGCCATACAACCAGTGCAAACCGAGGATCTCAGGCGTCGCGCGACTGATGCGCGGCTGACAGTCGGACAAGTCGCCCAGGTCGGCGCGCGACACGAGTCGGAACTCACCATCACGCTCGGGGCGCAAGGCCCGTAGCGCGAACCAGACCGTCAGGGCCAGGTCACCGAGCGCCCCGCCGTGCAATATCACCCATTCCGCAGACATGCCGGCATTGTATGGCCAACGCGCGGCGGCAGAAGCGCAGGGTGAAAGCAACGGCGCGCAAGGCGTTTCCCCCTGCGTAATCTGGCCAGTTGGACGCGAGTCGCGTACCGCGTCAAGTCACGCGATGCCCGCCAATGTGATTGCCTGGTGCGGGGATTCCGGTCTTTGATGGTCGAAAGGTCCGCGCTTGTGTCCGACGATGCGCATCGTCAGGGGGAATTATCAGGCTCGCATCCGTGTTGCAGCCACGCACACCGCACACCGATAGCACACCGGACGCCGAATTGGTTGGTGCGATGTCCGGCCTTGATCTTGATGACGTTACCGAAACCTGGGACTGCGAACCCGGTCAACTCGCCGCACGCCTGCTGATGGGCGGCGATGGCTCCGAACTCGTTCAGTTGCGCGTGGACCTGGGCGTGTTGCAGATGTACCTGGACGGCCGCCCGGACGGGGCGCTGTACCACGGTCTGCCCTCGGTCCTGTCCTATATTCAGCACGAACTGCGGGTCGGACGCGATGCGATCAGCCACGAGCATTGGCAGGCGCTGGATCGGGAGCTGACACAGTTCAACTACCGGCGGCTGGCGTGTGCCAACGCCGGGGAAGACGCGCTTGAACGCGACGCGCAGGGGGAAGCCGCTCGCTGCCTGGCACGGGCCGTGCGCGACGTCGACATCTGCCAAGCGGCCCTGACGCTGCTGGATCAGCGTGGCGGCGGCGTTAGCGAACAGGCCCACCTGTGGCCGACGCTGGTTTTCAACCGCGGCCGGCTGATGTGCCAATTGCGTGTCCTGCAAGGTCAGTACGACGGCGCCATCGAGAGTGCCGAGGAAGGCGCCAACCGTCTGCAAGAACTGGTGGACGAGTACTCGCCGGATGCACTCGACGAAGAGACGGACGATGACGTCGGCGTCATGTACCTGCGGGAACTCGCGCGGCAGTTGCGCCTGCAATATGAAATCGACCTGACGCTCCGGGAGCGGTTTGAGGCCGCCCTGGAAGCGGAAGACTACGAGGTAGCGAACACGCTGCACGCCGAACTGGACGCCCGGGCGGCTCACTGGCGCGAACTGGATGAGGAGTCGTGGAACGCGGACCAGTAATCCACCGCCGACGCCAGCGCGGACAGTCGCCTGTCTCAACACCCGTGTACTGATCACGGCCCGGACTTGCACTCAGCGCACAATCCCTGATGATGTCGTCGTGGGCGAGCACCAGGGCATCGTCCGAGTCTGTACGCACGTGCCGCCCACCGCGGTCAGGCACGCTGGGAGTTGTCTAGAATGAGCGTAATCCTCAATATCTGCGGCGCCAGGCCCAACTTCATGAAAATCGCGCCGCTGATGCGTGCGTACCACGAGCATCCGACCATTCGCCCCCTGCTCATTCACACCGGCCAGCACTACGACACGAACATGTCCACGCTGTTCTTCGACCAGTTGGGCATCCCCAAGCCCGACCTGAATCTGGAAGTCGGCTCCGCGTCGCATGCCGTCCAGACCGCCCAGATCATGGAACGCTTCGAGCCCATAGTGAAAGAGCACAAGCCCGATTGGGTCGTGGTGGTCGGTGACGTCAACAGTACGGTCGCGTGCGGACTGGTGGCGGTCAAGCTCGGCGTTCGTCTGGCGCACGTCGAGGCGGGATTGCGCAGCTTCGATCGCGCCATGCCGGAGGAAATCAACCGTGTCGTGACGGACTCCATCTCTGATCTGCTGTTCGTATCCGAACCCAGCGGCCTCGAAAACCTGAAGCATGAGGGCGTCCCCGACGAGAGGGTCCACTTCGTCGGCAATGTCATGATCGACACGCTGCGCGCCAACCGCGACAAGGCTGAACAGTCACGCGTTCTCGATGAGTTGAAGCTCGCCAAGGGGCAATACAACGTCGTCACGTTGCATCGGCCGAGTAATGTCGATGATCCGGTGATGCTGGGGCGCATCGCCGACGTGTTCGACGAGATCCGCAAGGACCTGCCGATCGTCTTTCCGATGCACCCGCGGACGCTGGCAAACCTCGGCCGACTGGGTGTCGCCGAGCGTTTCCAGTCAATGGACGGACTGCGAATCGTCGAGCCGATGGGCTATCTCGACTTCCTAAAGCTGATGGCCAACGCCGCCGTCGTGCTGACTGACTCCGGTGGTATCCAGGAAGAGACGACGATTCTCGGCGTATCCTGCCTGACGATGCGCGAAAACACCGAGCGACCGGTCACGATCACCCAAGGCACGAACACCCTGGTCGGAACAGACGGCGCGAAGATCGTGAGCGAATATCGGCGGTGTCGCCAGTCACCTCCGACGACCGCCCAGGTACCGGAGAAGTGGGACGGACGGGCTGCGGAACGCATCGCCGCGATTCTCGCCGATGCGAGCTGATTGGTCGCCTGGCCAGGATGGAGAGGATTGAGCGGTGAGTTGCAAAGTACTCTTTGTGTTCGGTACGCGGCCGGAGGCCATCAAGCTCGCGCCGGTCGTCTTGTATCTGAAGAGCCGCCCCGACGAATTTGACGTGCGCGTCTGCGTGACCGCACAGCATCGCGAGATGCTCGACCAGGTGCTGGAGCTGTTCGGGATCACGCCTGACGTCGATCTCAACCTGATGAAGCCGGGGCAGGATCTGTTCGACGTGACGGCCAACGTCGTAACGGCGATGAAGCCGGTGCTGCGCAAGCTGCGGCCCGATTGGGTCCTCGTGCAGGGCGATACAACGACGGTCTGGACGGGCGCGCTGGCCGCATTCTACGAGGGTGTGCGCGTGGCTCACATTGAGGCCGGGCTGCGCACTTTCGACAAGCGCCAGCCGTTCCCCGAGGAAATCAACCGGCGGCTGTGCACGCAACTGACTGACCTACACCTGCCGCCGACGGAGCGATCGCGCCAAAACCTGCTGCGTGAACAGATCCCCGACGAGCACATCGTCGTTACCGGCAACACGGTCGTGGACGCCCTGCTGTGGGTGCTCGACCGCGTCCGGACGAATCCGCCGGCCGACGTCGAGCAGTTGCAGCAATGGGTCGCGCAACACGTGGGCGATCGGCGGATGGTCTTGATTACGGGGCATCGCCGCGAGAGTTTTGGGCAGGGCTTTGAGAACATCTGCCAGGCGATCGCCGAGTTGGCCGAGATGTATCGCGACGTGCACTGGGTTTATCCGGTGCATCTGAATCCGAACGTGCAGGAGCCGGTGCGGCGAATGCTCGACGGTAAGGCGAACATCCACCTGCTGGCGCCACAGCCGTACGCGCCGTTCAGTTGGCTGATGCAGCGCAGCACGCTGATTCTGACGGATTCCGGCGGAATCCAGGAAGAAGCCCCGAGTCTGGGCAAGCCCGTACTCGTAATGCGCAACACCACCGAGCGACCGGAAGGCGTCGAGGCCGGCTGCGTGAAGCTGGTCGGAAACGAGCGTGACAACATCGTGGCGAGCGCCAAGGCAGCGTTGACAAACGCCGCGAGTGGCGAGGCGCAAGTCGCCAATCCATACGGCGACGGTAAGGCCAGTGAGCGAATCGCACAGGCCCTGTTGGACTTCAGGATGTAGCCGCGACGTGGGGCAATGGGTAGGCCGATCCCTCGGCACCAATAGCGTCCAATCAGAATCTTCTCCGCACGGCGCTACGACTACGGCAGTTGCGTGGCAAGCCAGTCGCTGACGGCTTTCGCGTTCTGCAAGCGTACGTGTGGCCGGGCGGCCAGTTCGGCCGCGTATCGCTTGCGATATACGCCGCGTGTTTTGACGGCGTAGTAGAGCATCGAATTGCGCGATAGGAACGTCTGACGCAGCGATTCGTAGTTGCCGTTGCAGCAGGGACGACGCGTGAGGGCACGTACGATGCTGCGGCGAAACAGGCGTGCGAATGTGATCGGCAGCGGGATGTCCAGCCAGACGAAGTACTCGACCGCATCCATGTACCGCTCGCGGATGCGGGTGTAGTTGCCGTCGATGACCCACACGGGCTGTGCAACGACCTCACGGAGCTGGGCGTGCATCTGCTCGTCCGGCGTCTGAACCCAACCGGGGCTCCAGAACAGGTCGTCAAGATGAACGGCGCGCACGCCCAGCCGCTCGGCGACGCGGTCGGCGACGGTCGACTTGCCCGAGCCGGGTGGACCGACGATCCAGAAGCGACGCATGTTCATCAGATGCAATCCCGCAGCAGTGCCGCTTATGGCTGGCGATTCAGGGCCCGGCGCCACTCGGCGGCGTCTGGACCGTGGTTCTGGCTCGTAATCTTGCTCAGTGAATCGGCGGCGGTGAGGCGCAGCCACTCACGGTCGTCGTCCAACTGTTCGATCAGCCAGTCGACAGACTCGCTGTCACGCAGCTCGGCGAGTGACCAGATGAGGAAGTAGAGCGACGTTTCGTCCAGCTCCACATCGCGAAACGCGCGCAGATCGGGAAGCAGGGCATCCTGTTGTCGAATGCCAGGGATCAGCAAGTGACGGGCGCGCACCTGCGAACACAGTTCCATGGTGTCGTCGAGCAGGGATCGTGTACGCTCGACTTCGTCGGCAGTCTGGTGGTTTCGCAGGCGATGCAGCTTCCAGGCCGGCCACTTGCCATCCGTCAACGCACGATCGACGGCGGCCAGGGTCGGCAAATAGCTAACGATGACGAGGTCCTTGTCGCCAGACAAGCCGTGCATGCGTTCTTCGAAGACCTCCGCTTCGACGCGGAGTTCCTGATAGTCCAGCCACGACTTTGTGTGCGAGGACGGGAGGTTCTCGGTGGCGGTTCTGGCGATTAGCTTGCTGTAACCGGCGCACAACAGGTCGTCGATGAGTGAATGGCCCGAGTGTCGATTCATGCGATCGACGATCTTCCGCAGCGTCTGCAGGACTTCGACTCCACCGTCGATGTCGCCTGACTCCAGACGGTTCGTGGCCAGAGACAGGCTTCGACGGATCACGTCACGCAAAGCCGACTTGATGCCGTGGACAATTGTCAGCCGCTGACCCATCACATGGGCCATGGGGTACCCGATCTTGCGGTAGAGGCGTTCGGCGGCACGGTCCAACTCGGCATCTAAATCATTATTCGCGCCAGCGCGGCGCGTCGTAAGTACTTGTGTATAAAGGGGCATCGGATGCCAACGGTTCACCACAACCTTA
>JAFGRR010000355.1 GCA_016935035.1 Phycisphaerae bacterium
AACCCCAACTACCGCGGCATCTCGGCCACTTTCTGGCGCAGCCTGAAGATGGTCGGCGACCGCTCCACGTTCACCCTGATGGGCACGCCTTTCTGCGGAAAGGGCGAGCCAAACCAGGTGATTCGAGTGGGGCACGCGTCGCCAGCGTGCCTGTTCGCGGCGGTCGATGTTTTCGGAGGAGCGTAGGAACATGCAAGATTACTTCAACGAGGTCGCGAGCGAGTTGCAGGGCCACCTGCGCGGTTCCGAGGTCTTCACGTGCAGTTTCGCCGCCGAGGAATCCGACTTCGTCCGTTTCAACCATAATGAGATCCGCCAGGCCGGACGCGTTACGCAACGCAAGATCGCGGTGGATCTGATCGAGGGGCAGCGTCACGTGGCAGGCGACCTGACACTGGGCGGAGCCATGGAGCTGGATCGGCCGCGCATCGCGGCTCTTGTCGCCGACCTGCGTGACAAGCGCGCCCAGGTGGCCGAGGACCCGCACCTGCTGTACGCGACCGAGGTCAAGTCGTCGGAGCGAGTGTCGCCGGCGAAGCTGCCGGACGCGGCGGCCGCCGTCGCCGACATTCAGAAGGCCGGCACCGGTCGCGACCTGGTGGGCATCTACGCGGGCGGCGGCATTCACGCCGGCTTTGCGAACTCGCTCGGGCAGCGCAATTGGCAAACAACACACAGCTTCAACTTCGACTGGAGCTTCTACAAACAGGCTGACAAGGCCGTAAAGACCGCCTATGCCGGCTTCGAGTGGCAACCGAGCGAGTTCGCGCGCAAGGTAGATTGGGCCGGCGAGCAGCTCAAGGTGCTCGACCATCCGGCCAAGACGATCGAACCGGGCCGCTATCGCGTATACCTCGCTCCCAACGCGCTGCTTGAAGTCATCGGCATGCTGTCATGGGGCGGGTTCGGCCTCAAGGCACACCGCACCAAACAAACCACGTTGATCAAGATGATCGAGGGCGATGCCAGGATGAATCCCTCGGTCTCGCTCATCGAAAACGCCGCCAAGGGCGTCGCGCCGAACTTCCAACAAAACGGCTTCCTGCGCCCTGACCACGTCACGCTCATCGACAAGGGCAGCTTCGGCACCTGCCTGATCTCGCCGCGCTCGGCCAAGGAGTACGGCGTGGCCACCAACGGCGCCAACGCCATGGAAGTGCCGCAGTCGGTCGAGTTTTCCGCCGGTGCATTGCCCGCGGCTGACGTTCTGAAGCAACTTGGCACCGGTGTGTACGTCAATAACCTGTGGTATCTGAACTACTCGGATCGCAACGCGTGCCGGACGACCGGCATGACGCGTTTCGCGACTTTCTGGGTGGAAAACGGCCGAATCGTGGGGCCGCTGAACGTGATGCGGTTCGACGAGACGATCTACCGAGCGTTGGGCGAGAATCTCGAAGCCCTGACCGCCGAGCGCGAGTTCATTCTCGACGCCGGTTCGTACTATCAACGATCGACCGACAGCGCCCATCTGCCTGGCGCGTTGATCGACGACTTTACGTTCACGCTGTAGAGCAGCACCGCAGGCCGGAAGGGTGATGAGGTGTCAGGCGACATGGACCCCAAGGCTCTGAAAAAAGCCGCCAAGGCGGACAAGAAGGCCGCCAAGGCCCAGTGCAAGATCATTAAGAAACAGCCACCGCCCGCGCCGCCGAGACCGGGCGGCTCGGGCGCGGCGGCATCATCCGATCCAGCCGACGATCGCGCCGTGCGGGCGGCTGAGCAAAAGGTCATCCTCGAACGTTGGCGCACCTGGATCGCCGCCGTCGGCGTCCTCATCGCGCTTATCACGCTTCTGGTCATGACGATGGGCAAGGGGTGATAGGGCGGCTCGCCGGAAGCAGTCCCGGCGTGTAGCGCTAGGCCTCCGGGCCTGACGTGTTGTGTAGCGGCCGACGGTGGCATGGCTGCCTCGCACGGGGTAGACGGGGAAGCGGTTTGCAGACACACATCCGCGATACTAACGGAATTCTAAAAAAGCGCACATGGACCACATAACATTGGGTGGTTAACGTTAGGGCAGGATGCCGGCGACGGGATGTCGCGGCTTGGCGACAGAAACCCATCACTCGTGGGATTCCACTGATGGCGCAACAGAAATCTGTCCTGGTCGTAGAGGATGAGTCGGACCTCGCTGAGTTGTTGTGCTACCACCTTGAGAACGAGGGCTACCAGACACGCCGTGTCGAGGACGGCGAACGTGCGCTGACCGAGGCCACACGCCAGCCGCCGGACCTCGTGATCCTCGACCGCATGCTGCCCAAGCTGTCGGGCGATGATGTGGCACGCCGCATGCGCCGCGACGACCGGACGTCGAACATTCCAATCATCATGCTGACCGCCAAATCCGAAGAGGCCGACGAGCTGGTCGGTTTCGCACTCGGCGCCGATGACTATGTGCGTAAGCCGTTTTCCATCAAGCTCTTACTGGCGCGCATCGAAGCCGTGCTGCGGCGCGACGCATCGGCGGCAGCCACACGCGAGGTGCTGACCGGCGACCACATTCAGCTCGACCGCGGTCGCCACGAAGTCACCGTGGATGATCGTGATATTGGCCTGACCGCGACGGAATTTCGCGTGCTTTCGGCCCTGATGGCCGCCAAGGGTCGTGTCATGTCGCGTGAACAGCTCATCGAAACGGCCCTCGGTCGCGGCGCGGTCGTCACCAACCGCGCCATGGACGTGCACGTGGCATCACTGCGGCGCAAGCTCGGCGACGCGGCCGAGTGCATCCACACGATTCGTGGCGTAGGATACGCGTTTCGGGAACGCCGAGAGTAAACGCAGACATTCGTGGCCCGAGTCGCCGGTGATCAAGCATCCCTGGAGAATCCTCGCCGTCAGCGCGGCCTTTGTGATCGTTGTGTTCGGCCTGTCGCTGTGGCTGCTGACACGCGACCAGCAACTCCGCCTTAACACGGCTTTGCGTGATGACCTGCTGGCGCAGTCGCGGTACGTGCGCGCGGTACTGCGCGAGCACTGGACCGACCTCGGTTCTGACGTCGTCAGCGACGTGCTGCGGACCACGCAGGCGTATGGCGTGGACGTCGCCGTGCTTGGTGTTGACGGGACCATCTTGCTTGATTCACGCGTCGCCAGCGAGGACGAGCCGCTGAGTGGTGCCGAGGAGATCGGGCACGCGCTCAGCCACGGGTGGAGCACCGCCGAACGCCAGTTAGGTAGCCCGCCGAGCGGCTACGTCATCAGCACGTTGCGCGTCGGCACGGCGGCTCAGCCGCTGGGCGTGGTATGGCTGGCGCGTCCGGTCTGGACGCTGACGTCAGATGCCCAGGCGCTGGTGCAGTTGATCGGGTCGCTGGTGGCGGCGGCGGCCCTGATGACGCTGATGCTTGGATTGGTGCTGCTACGTGTTCGGCAGCGGCTGCTGCGCCGTGTGGTCGAGGGGGCCTCGCGTCTGTCCGTGGGTGATCTGCACGCCGATCTCGATATCGCGGGCTCCGACGAGTTGGCCGTTCTGTCTTCGGCCCTGAACTCGCTCCGCCGGCGTCTGGTCACGCAGCTTGACACAATCGAGCAGCAGCGGGCCATGCTCGAACGCCTCATCAACCAACTGTACGAAGGCGTGGTTGTGGTGCGCGGCGACGGGCGCATCGTCATGCTGAACCCAGCGGCGGCGCGGCTGCTGGACATTGAGACCGGCGGAGATGGTATCAGCGGCCTGCTGGGGCAACCGGCCGAGGACTGCATTCCACAGGAGCCGCTACGGCGTCTGCTGCTTGGACCACACGAAGTGCCGAAGGCGGACGAAGAAGAGAGCGAGGCGCGGACAAGCGCCGGCCAGCAAGTGCCGATCGTGCTCGAACAGACCGAGCGGACGGTGCACCTGCTGGCAAGCGCCGCCGACATGCGTTTGGCACCGGTCGACCATCCGCCGGCGGAGCAGACAGGCCGCGTACTCGTGCTGACCGACGTCACCGAACTGCACCGCACGATCCAACTGCGCACCGATTTCGTCGCCAACGCCTCGCACGAATTGCGGACGCCGCTGGCGACCATCCGGGCGGCCGTGGAGACTCTGCTGTCGATGGACCTGGCCGCCAAGCCCGATGCGGCGCGCAACTTTCTGGGTGTCATAAACCGTCACAGCGTGCGGTTGGAGCGTATGGTCTCCGACCTGCTTGACCTGTCGCGGCTCGAATCGTCAACGCAACGCTATCAGCCGGAGGTGATTCCGGTCGGCAAGCTGCTTGATGATCTGTATGGCCGGTTTGCCGAGGCACTCGAACGGAAGGAACTGCTGTGGGACGCGCGGCCGGAGACTGGCGGCCCGACCACCGTGGTCGTCTGTTTGCGGCTGCTCTGGCTGGCACTCGACAACCTGGTTGAGAATGCCATCAAGTTTACGGATAAGGGTGGGCGCATCAGTGTCCGGATCGGGCATGACGGCGAGGGTATGCGATTCGCCGTCAGCGACACCGGCTGCGGCATCGCGTCGGCAGACCAGGAGCGTGTTTTCGAACGGTTTTTCCAGGTCGAACGCGGTCGCGGCGGCGGCGAGCGCGGCACCGGGCTGGGCCTTTCGATCGTGCGTCACGCGGTCGGCGCCATGCGCGGCAAGGTCAAGCTCGATAGCGCCGTGGGCAAGGGCACGTCGGTGAGCTTCACCATTCCGCAGCCCACGGGCGGGGCGCATCACGCCAGCGATTGACCCAGATAGCGGATGCCCGAACAATAGGGGTGAAGTCCGGCGTCGGCCTCACTGAAGGGCGACGGCCGGATGTGATCAGCGACCGCGTGCTCTTTAGGGATTCGCCGATGCGTATTCGCCTTGCTCATAGCCCCGATCCGGACGATGCGTTCATGTTCTACGC
>JAFGRR010000356.1 GCA_016935035.1 Phycisphaerae bacterium
GGCATTCGACTTGCCGATGAGCGTGCTCACAGCCACAGGCGGACGTGAGTTCGTCGCCAAGCTCTACGTCCCCGGCGACGATGAACCGGCCATCGACCGGCCGTTCGAACTCAACATCCCAGACAAGGACGACTGACCCGAAGCTGCGCGTTCTCGATCGACATGAGTTGCCAGGTCACTCCTGCTCGCCGGTCAACGCTTCTCGGCAGATGGGGCCCGGTACCAATTCGGGGTACTGGTCCTCCAGGACCGTGCAACTCAACGCTAGGTCCGGCGGCCGCGGTTCGGGGGCGTCAATCGACAGTCGCGATATAGGCACGAGATTCGGCCAGCCGATCTCCAGCAGCGCGGCACAGCGAGCTATGAGGTCGTAGCGTGAAAACCGCTCCGGGCCGGCCACGTGCATGGTGCCGGTGAGTTCCTCCTCCAGCGCCAGACCGATCAGGGCGCGGGCCACGTCGGCCAGCGAACACGGTGTGCGAAACTCGTCCGTGAACAGCCGCAACGGCTCTCCACGGCGTAAAGCGGCAAGCTGACTCACGAACGTTGTCGGGCGATCGGTGCATGGCAGGCCGTACATCAGCGGCGGACGCACGACGAGCGTGCGCTCAAACCCGGCGACGACCTGCTCGGCCTCGTGCTTCGTTTGACCGTAGACAGAGACCGGGCGCGGCGTGTCGCGTTCGCCGTACGGGGCGTGCTCGCCATCGAAGACCATGTCCGTCGAGCAGTAGATCAGCCGACCGCCGCACTCGCCCACCCCCTCGGCCAGCCAACGCGTTCCCTCGACATTGACCTGCCGGGCATGATGTGGCTCGGCGTGTGCGACACCGACAGCCGTCACGGCACCGAGATGGATCACATTCGTAGGCCGATACTCCGCGACGCCACGCCGCACTTCCTCGCCACATGCCAGATCGACGGTCATGGCGTGAATGCCATCCATCGCAATGCCGCGCGTGTGTGTCCATGCCATCACTTCATCCGCGGCATGGTCACGAACAAGCTGCCGCAGAACGTGGCCGCCGAGCTGTCCACCGGCACCGGTAACAAGCCACCTCTTTCTCGCCATGGCACCTCTCCAAAGGCTGGGGGGCGTGTTCATCGTATCCGCTGCGGTTCGCAGCGCCACGTACGACGCTCAGATATAAGTGTCGCGCGCCCCCAACACGTCGCCGCGCGTTATGCAATGTGGGGTCTGCCGCGCGTGAGCCGCCGACTGGAAGATCTCGTACAGGAGTGCCTCGGCCATTCGCAGATTGCCCGCCGACCGCTCGGCTAGTGCCGCGAGCGCTGCCGGCTCGATCGCAAACTCGAACGGCAACGCCAAGGCCACTGCGTCAATACGATGCCGGGCAAATGACTCGATCGTCGGCTCGTCCGCCGGCCGGAGCATAACGGACAGGCACTCGACGCCAGAGGTCGCGCAGAGCCGCGCCAGCGACACGTGCGTTCCCAGTGCCAGACGAAACTGTCCCGCGCCCGCGTCACAGATAATCCCCGCGAGTCGGCGCCGATTGACACGCTGCGCCTCGTCAATGCACCAACCGCCAGCCAATTGCGCCGGCCGGGCGACGCGGGCCTTTCCCGGCGGGACATAGCTATAGCGCCATGAGGAGCCGAACTCCTGGGCCACTTGCCGCAGTACGTGAAGATGGGTCGATTTCCCCCAGCCGCGCTCGCCGACGAATTCGATGACAGGCGTGCCTGTCCCTAGCCACTCCCGCATCCGATGCGGCAACGCCGGGTCAAGCAGAACTGCCGGTACATCATCCGGATCCAGCACGCGGAACGGGTTGGCCCTCAAGCCGACGCGAAGAAACGGATTGCCGCGTGGTGGCGGTGGATTCGGCATGTGATGTGACACGCTGCCTGGTTGAGCCGTGACGTATGCCCTCACCTGCCTGGCAGAAGACGAATATGCCCCTCGCTTCCGCTTCGGGCTCTGCTTGGCGCGTGCACTTGCCGCGCCGAGCAGGTCAGTTGCGCGACTGCGTGTAGCGGTCCAGCGTCTTCTGGAGTTCCTTGCGCAGCTCGTCGTTGTCGGCCAGTTCCACTGCCTTCTTCTGGTACTTGATGGCCTCATCAACCTCGCCCGTGTCGAACAGCGCGCGGGCATACGTGTCGACGACGGACGCGTTCTTGCCATCACAGGCGTCGTAGGCGGCCTGGGCCACGCGCATCGCAAACTCGAGATCGCGCTTCTCGACCCGCTCACTTGTCAGCAGGAACCACGCCACGTGGTTCAACGTACTGGCATCGCCCGTGGCGAGATCGAGGAACTCCTCGGCTACGGCCTTGATCTTCTCCGGCGCGCCATCGCCCTGGCTCAGGTCAATATACTCTTTGGCTTTCTCGTATGCCCGCTTGCTGCGCTCCTCGCGCTCCTTGCGCTCAGCCATCAGCTTCCGTGCATCCTCAACGCTGAACTTGTCGGCGATCACCTTCTCGAGGACGCCACCGAAGTCATCATCCATGGGGTGGTCATACCACATCAGGCGCCCATGCTTGTCAACGATGAATGCCGTCGGCACGGCACGTGAAACGCCCCAGCCGTCGAAATACGCCGTCGCCGTCGTGCCGTCATCAAACGCAACGACATAGTCCATCCGGTCGCCCTGCTTCTTGACGAACTCGGCCACGTCCTGCGGGTTGGAATCCTTGTACGTGACGCCGACGAATACGACGTCCTTGTCCTTGTACTTCTTCTGCATCTCGGTCAGGTGCGGAATGCTGTACCGGCATGGCGAACACCACGTGCCCCAGAACTCGACCACGATGATCTGCTGACCGGCGGCTTTCTCCAGGTCGACCGGCTCACCCTTGATCCATTCCTTTATCTGTAGCGGCGGGGCCGGATCACCCAAATCCTTGCGGTCGCCCGCACTGGCGGAGAGCGTGACCACCGCCACGAGAGTCATCATGCACATGCGCAACATTAGCTGTCTCCTGAACGCTTGCGTCGCCGGTCGCCGCCGCCCCGCCGGCATACTGCGATGGGCTGCCGCCAGAAGCGGCCCCGTCTTGCCCGCATCAATGATAGTCGAAGCGACCGCGGATTGCCGTCCGGATCTGCACCTTCAGCCCGTTTCCGACGAGACCCCGACAAGTTTCAACACATGCTCACTCGATCAGACGTGCGTTCCAGCAGGACGGCCGATGTCCAACCGGTCAGCGATTCGGCCAACGTTCGCGCGCCGGCGTTGTCTGTCTTGGCTGCCAGCGCCGGTGAAGAAACCACCCGCCGACGTCAGCATCCGGTGCGATTCCTGCTCGGTCGGTGTCGATCGTCCGCGCCGCCTTACCGCTATTGCCGGGCGGGACACCCCGCCGCGCTTGATCCGGCGGTGCCAGCGTGCATAATCGCCGAGTCCCGGCGGCAAACGCCCGGTCCTTTTCAACCAAGGTGCTCTTGCATATGCGACTATCGAACAGGCTCCGAACGACCGTGATCGCGCAGTTCACCCTGCTGGCCACCCTGTCGCAGATCCTCCTGACAGGCTGTAGCCACGGCGGACCAATCTCGGCGAAGCTCCAACCCGACGTCGAAAGACCACGACTTGGCGCCGTCATCTTCCTGTGCGATGGGTTTGATCCAGACTACGTGGCCGCCGGCTGCCGCGAGGGCTGGTTGCCGAACATAAAGAAACGGTTTGCTGACGAGGGCA
>JAFGRR010000357.1 GCA_016935035.1 Phycisphaerae bacterium
CGCCCGGGTGGCGGAATTGGCAGACGCGCCAGGTTGAGGGCCTGGTGAGGGTTATACCTCGTGCTGGTTCGAATCCAGTTCCGGGCAATTAGCTACAACGGGCGACCCCCGCGAGCAGCGGCAGTCGCCCGTTTTCTTGCGCTTTGTTGATTGTGGCCGCCCGCCCCGATTACTTCTCGCCGATTTGCGTAGCCGCGGACTGCATAGCGACGTGCGCCGGCGCGCTGGAGGGCCCCGTTTCCAGAAATGGATCATCACCCAGCGCCACCGCCAGTTGCCGGAACTCCGCCTCGCGCGTCAGGAAGGCTTCGACAACGGCGGGGTCGAACTGTGTGCCCGAGGCCTTGACGATGCACTCCGTCGCGTGCTCGTGACTAAAGGCTTCCTTGTACGATCGTCTCGTGGTCAGCGCGTCGTATACGTCCGCCAGGGCCGCGATCCGCGCCGACAACGGGATCTCCGCCTCCCTCAAACCGCGCGGATATCCGCTCCCATCCCACCACTCGTGATGGCCGAAGGCAACCTCTTCCGCTAGCGCCAGGTAATCGACTCCCGGCGCCCGCGCAATGATCGTACGAATCGTCGTGGCCCCCAATACGGTGTGCCGCCGCATGATTTCCCACTCGGCGGGTGTCAGACGTCCCGGCTTCAGCAGGATGCCGTCCGGCACCCCAACCTTACCGATGTCGTGCAATGGCATGGCACGCTTCAGATCGTGTAGATAGTCAACCGTGATTTGGCGGCCATACGTCGGGTGCAGCTTCAGTTGCTCACCCAGCAACAGCGAGAACTCAGTGACGCGCTCGAGATGTCGGCCAGTCTCGAGGTCGCGACACTCGGCCATTCCAGCCATTGCCGTCACGATCGAATCACGAGCCTCGTCGCGCGCCTGGCGGCTCAGGCAGTCGTGAATGGCCGCCGCCGCCAAACTGGAGATAAGGTCCAGGTGTGCCAAGTGACTGGGCGGGAACGGCCCGCTCTCCCACCTTTCGGAGATGTGAAGCACCCCCACAACACCGTCGTCGGTGCCGAGAATGTTACAGATCATCGGTACGCCGCCGAGAGCCGACGAGGTGTCGGCACACTTGGCCCGCAACTCGTCACCATCGTTGATGACTACCGGTTGTTGCGATACATACACGCGCCCCGCGAGTGAGTCGTCGATCGGAACCCGCAGTGTGGCGAGAGTCTGACGGTCAAGGCCGGTGGACTTGGCCACCTCCAGCGTTGTGCCGTCCGCATCCGGCAGCAACACCGCGACCCGCCGACAACACGTCACCATCGCCGTCACGGCCACCGTTTCCGCGAGGATCTCGTCAAGCGATGATGCGCCCGCCAGTTCGCGGCTGAAATCGAGCAGGACCGAGAGGATCCGGGCCTGTTCGCCACGCACCTCATTGCTGCGCAAGAGTTCGTCGCGGCTGCGTACCAACCGCGCGACCGAACGCACACGCAACAGAAATTCCTTTGGATGAATCGGCTTGGTCAGGTACTCGTCCGCACCAGCCTCCAGACCGGCCAGCACGTCGCTTGTCTCGCCACGGGCACTCACCATGATCAGCGGAATGTCGCTCGTCGCGGGATCCCACTTCAGCGCGCGCGTGCAATCGCAGCCATCCATCCCGGGCATCATCGCATCCATGACGATGATCCGTGGCTTGAAGCTCCCGACCAACGTCAGAGCGTCGGCCCCGTTTTCAGCTTCACCAACTTGGTAGCCCTCACGCTCCAGTAACCGACGGTAGAGCTTGCGCGCACTGGTATCGTCGTCCACGACGAGAACTTTGATGCCCTCGGCATCAGGCACGCTTGACTCCGCCAGCCGTACACCGTTCTCGCCCCGACGAAAACGGCGCTCATCCAGCCCAAGAGGTGGAAACTCGGTAACTCACGCACATGCAGCCCATGTGGCCACATCGTCCCATAACGAACCGTGGCCTGTTGAAGGTGGCGTGCGAGCAACGCGCGCCCTGCGCCACATCCTGGCAACATATCGACGCCATCACGCCCTCCCTTCAACCCATTCCGGCGGGGCACAGATTGTCTGAAGATTGGATGTATCCGCGGCAGTAAGTGACGCCTCGCGGGCTCCCCATCGCGGGCGTTTACTACCGAGAAACCCCGATGGATAAACACCGTGCATCCGGCCGCAAGCCACCGCCCCACCCGTTTCTACTGGCCGGACGAGCAGTCTTCCGTATTGACGATGGGCCCCGATTCAGCCGGCGACGCGTGGTGTCCGAAAACGACCGTCATCTGAAATCCACGTCCGTTGCCAGCCAAGGTCCGCTCCACACGACAGTGCCACGGATGGCGTCCGATCGTGCGGTCACAGAACTCCAGCACCAATGCCGACCCGGGCGACAACTCGCGATCGGACGATAGCTCGGCGCCACGAAACCCCAGTGCCACAATCCGGACGGGAACGACTTCGCTCGACTCGGCCGCCGCGCTCACCGTGGCCCGGCAATTCCGGAGCGCGAAGCACGCCCCGGTATGCGTCGGGTCCAGGCGGCCTCCATATAGCGTTATAATCTCAGCCAAGAGATCTGGTGACGGCACTTGCTGTCTGTTTCCAGGAGGACATACGAACATAAAACGCACTCCACAGGCGCGACTCGGCCGAGAAAGGGCCCGCCGGCCATACGCCCGAGGAGACATCGGTCACTGAATGATGCGGCGATATGCGGTGTAATACGTATTCTCGGTGTTCGGCCCCCGCTGTCACACTTCCGTGTACCCCTCGCGGATCGCGTAGCGCGTCAGAACCACGCGATCGTGGATGTCCAGCTTGCGCATCAGGTTCTCCGTATGCTTCTCGACGGTCTTCTCACCCACGTGCATCAACCCGGCGATCTCCTTCTTGGGCAACCCTTGCGCTAGGTAACGCAGCGTCTTCCTTTCTCGCTCGGTCAGCTTCGAGCCGCGCGAGCAACCCCCCTCGCGCAGATGGACCCTCTCGCGATCCACGACTATCCGTGCGCGCACCGCATCCGAGAAGCTGGCCTTCCCAGCCGCCACGTCGCGAATCGCCGCCACAATCGACTGTGCTGATTCGCCCTTGCTCACGTAGCCGCAGGCGCCCACGCGCAGAGCTTCGTCGATGTAGTGGTCACTTGTGTACGCCGAAAGAAACATCAGACGCGCGTCCGGCAGCAATTCACGGATTCGCCGCGCCGCGTCAAAGCTCCCCAACCCCGGCATGTCAACATCCATGACCACAATGGTCGGTTGCTGCTCACGCGCGCAGTCGATCGCCGCAGCGCCGTCCCCCACACAGCCCACCACCGTCAGATTCGGCTCACGCCGCAGCCGTTCGCTGAGCATCTCGCGGACGAACGCGTGATCGTCCACCAGCAACACACGGTCCTGCCGCACACAGCACCCCTTTCGCAGCCTCTGTCAGAAACCTCGCGTGCAACACCAGGCAGCACGCCGCGAACAGGCTTTGTCACGTACACCCTATCGTCAATACTGGATATCCATATCGCAATAGCTTTCCCATAGCCACTACTGGAAAAACCCTCACTGGACTGGCTTCACGCTCAATCGTTATAGAACCCGCGTTTTGTGGCGTAGGTGAAAACCCTCACCAGTGTGCACACACCGGCTCCGATGCATTCCCCGGACCATGAGCCTGCGTACAGCGGACACACCACCCCCCGCTACTCGCCACTGAACGCAGACGCGTGGCTCCATCGGCTGTCCGCATATGGTCCGCCGTCCATGGCGACATGTGCGCTCTGTTGTCCCCGCTGTGCGCCCGTCTAGCGTGCACCCTCCACGGCAACCGGCCGGAAGAAAATGGCCTTGACGGTGTCTGCCAGTACGCCAGCCTCCATGTCGTCCCGGCGCTCTATCAGAACCTCTACGTACGCGTTGCTCAGCCCCTCCAGACCGAGGACCAGCATTCGCGGATTCATCTTCAGAATCAGTCCCTTGCTCATACCGTCGCCGACCACCGACTCCAATATGTCGAGGACACGCTGGTAGACCGTGCGGATCTCTTGATCCATGCCCGCTGTGGGCAGCAAGCCGGCTCCGACCGTCTGGGTGAAGTACAGCCGCGCGGTCGGAATGTGCCGGACGAACAGCCGCGCCTTGACCTCCACGTAACGCTCCAGCCGCTCGATTTCGTTCCCAGGACCTTGCAGCGCCGTCACCAATTCGTCGGCGAACTCTTCGACCGTGTCGAGGATCAGCGCCCGGTACAAGGCCCGCTTATCCTTGAAGAACCGGTAGAGCGTACCAACGGCGAACTCGGCGCGCTCGGCGATACACGCCATAGATGTCCGTTCGTAGCCGCCACGCGCGAACAATTCGCGCGCCGCCGCCATGATCTCACGCCGATGACGCTCGCGCTCGCGGTCCTTTCGTTTGGGCTCGGCGGTCATGCGCATGACTCCGTGGTTACGGGGTATCGGGCGGCACGTGCTGACCGCGAGGGCGGGTCTGGGTATGCTCTGCTGATGGCGGCGTTGTTCGAGCACGCTGGTCGCCCCAACGGATCACAAATATGCGGCAACTGCTTGTCCGAATCCTCATACATGTTGGTAACGCCTATCGTCGTTGTCTGGTCGCCTATTGTCGGATTGTCGGGCCGCGCGCGGCTTATGCGACGCTCGCGACGCCGGCGCGCTGGCTGTATGCGCTGGTTGATCCGGTACGGCTGCGCTGTGAGGCACAATGCCGGGCCGCGTTGGGCGACAGCATGGACGCGGACAGCGTGAAGCGCCTCGCCCAGCGAGCATTCGTGCACCGCTACTGGAACCTGTTGGACCTCATGCTCGCCGACCGCATGATCAGCCGCTCGAACCACGCGCGTTTCGGCGGGCGCATACCACAGCCTTACCGCGACCTGTTGCTCGACGCCCACCGCCGCCATCAGCCCATCATCCTGCTTACGGCGTACTACGGCCCGTATGACCTGTTGCCGTTGTTCCTCGGCTACAACGGTGTCCGCGCCGGTGCGGTCTATCGCCATCATCCGAACGCCAGCTACGACGCCTTCAGGCGACAAACACGCGGCCGTAGCGGTTGCGAACTCATCCCGGTCGAACAGGCCATCAGCCGGATGCCCGAGATACTCGACGCCGGTGGCGCCGTCGCGATTCTGGCGGACCATCACACGGAGCGGCGTGGCGTGCCAGTGACCTTTCTCGGACAGCCGACTGGTGCGTCGCGTGCCGTCGGTATACTGGCCGAGCGATTCAGCGCAATCATAGCCGTCGCGGCGATTCACCGCCTGCGCACGCCGTTCACCTTCGAGATCGTCGTGAGCGACCTGTTCGGCGCCGACTCCTGGCGTGATGAGGCCGATCCGGTCACGTACATAACGCGCCGCTATGTACGGGCGATCGAGAGCATAATCGCGCGTGACCCGGCACAGTACCTATGGAGCCACGACCGCTGGCACGCGGATCCGCGACCGACCTAGCCGGCCGCCAGTCCGCGCACACCACAAAAGCCATCGTGCCGGCGCGTAGGGAAATGGCCGCGCATCCGCCCGGCCATTCGCCACCGCGAGCCGGTCTCGCACTCGACTAGCTGTCGCCGGAAACGTCGACAATCCCGAAGATCAAGTTGATGATGGCATCGATCAGGCTGCTGGCGCTGTACCCGTCGGCGGCCTGAGCTGTCGTGGCCATCGGCAACCCCAGCAGCAAAGCCAACAATCCACCTGTCGTCCAGCGTACTTTCTTGAGCATTTGTATGACTCCTTTCATAGCCTGCCGAACATCATCGGCAGGCCTTCATCGCGCCGAGTCCGCCAGCGACGTCCACAGTCGCAGGCGTCCGCACTCATCTCCGGCAGCCAATCCGCCGGAGCGTAGCCAACCCAGCTTGCGAATCGTCCATTCACACATTGAACCTCACTTCAGTACGCGTCAAGGGCGAATCCTCAGAAAAGCTGAATTCCACTCCCACGCTCGGCGTCGCGGCCACGACCCGTCCGGCTCGCCCCCATTCCCGGCCTGGGCACGGCTCTCTGTCGGCACGCCGGCCACGCTCAGATAGCCCCACGAACTGTGACCTGAACGCTGGCCACGAGTAGCCAAGCCCGCCAGCATCGCTTGGCGGTCACTTGAACCCGAACCCTCTCCTCGCCATCGCGCAAGTCGCCGTTGTGTGCTACAATGCTGGATCGCTCGGCGCGTCGTCGTTGACCAATGCCGGCGCAGGCCGAGGTTTAAGGTAGTGCACGAAAATGCCTGATTCACAATCGCATATCCGCAACGTCGCCATCATCGCGCACGTTGACCATGGCAAAACCACGCTGGTAGACCAGCTTCTGCGCCAGAGCGGCCAGTTTCGCGAGGGCCAACTCAAGGGCGAACGCATCCTCGACTCCAACGACCAGGAGCGCGAGCGCGGTATCACCATCCTCGCCAAGAACATCGCGATCAACCACGACGGAATCAAGATCAACCTCATCGACACACCGGGCCACGCCGACTTCGGCGGCGAGGTCGAGCGCGTGCTCAAAATGGCCGACGGTTGCCTACTCCTGGTGGACGCTTTCGAGGGGCCCATGCCGCAGACGACCTTCGTGCTACGCAAAGCGCTCGAATACGGACTGCGGCCGATCGTCGTCATCAACAAGATCGACCGCCCCGGCTGCCGCCCCAAGGATGTGCACGACGAAGTGCTCGACCTCTTCATCGACCTCGGCGTCGATGAGAGCGGGCTCGATTTCCCGACCGTCTACGCCTCCGCGATCGAGGGCTATGCCACGCTCGACCCCAACACACGCACCAGCGACGTGCGTGTCCTCTTCGATGCCATCATCAACCACGTGCCCCCGCCGAGCGACGACCCCAACGGCTCGCTCCAGGTGCTCATCACGGCATTCGACTACAGCGACTACGTCGGGCGCATCGGCATCGGACGCGTCTTCAGCGGAGTCATCCGCCATCAGCAGACGGTCGCCGTCCTGCATTGCGACGGCTCGCGTCAGGACGAGCGCATCAGCGAGCTCTTCGTGTTTGACGGGCTCGGCCGCAAGAAGGTCACATCGGTCGAGGCGGGTGACATCTGCGCCGTCGTCGGGCTTGAGTCGGTGGACATCGGAAACACGCTGGCCGATCCGGCGGACGCCCGGCCGCTCTCCATCATCGCGATTGACGAACCAACGCTGCACATGACCTTCCGCGTCAACGACTCGCCCTTCGTCGGTCGCAGCGGACGCTTCCTGACCAGCCGGCACATCTGGGACCGGCTCATGCGCGAAAAGCAGCACAACGTCGCGCTACGAGTCGAGGCCGGGGCCACGCCGGAAGAGTTCCGCGTCTCGGGCCGCGGCCTGCTGCACCTGTCCGTACTGATCGAGTCGATGCGCCGTGAAGGTTACGAGCTGGCGGTCGGCAAGCCGAAGGTGATTTTCCACGAATTGGAAGGTAAGAAGACCGAGCCGATCGAGTTGTGCGTCGTGGACGTACCGACCGAGCACGTCGGCCCCGTCATGGAACACATGGGCAACCGCTGCGGCGTCTGCCGCCTGATGGAGACGCGCAACCAGCGCACGTACCTCGAGTTTCTCACGCCCTCACGCGGGCTGATCGGGCTGCGCACACGCCTGCTGAACGCGACCAACGGCACGATCATCATGCACCACGGGTTCTATCAATACGAACTGCTGCGCGGCGCGATTCCCGGGCGTGGCAACGGCGTCATGATCGCCAGCGAACAGGGGCAGGTTACGCCCTATGCCCTCGACCAACTGCGCGATCGCGGTGAGTTCTTTGTCGCCCCCACCGAACCTGTCTACGCCGGCCAGATCGTCGGCGAACACTGCCGCGACAAGGACATTCCCGTGAACATCTGTAAGGGCAAAAAGCTGACGAACATCCGCGCCGCGTCGGCGGACAAGACCGTCGTCCTGCGCCCGCCGCGCGAGATAACGCTCGAAATCGCGTTGGAGTTCATCGAGGCCGACGAACTGGTCGAGGTCACACCCAACGCCATCCGCCTGCGCAAGCGGTATCTGAGCGAAATCGACCGCAAACGCGCCGCCCGCTCCGCCTGGAGCCACGTGCCGGGGTAGCGAGTGCTGCCGGCATCGAGCGCACTGTCATGCTGGCTCAGCCTCTCACACGGGCGTGACCTGTGTCTCAGCGAGATCAACCGCGAACACTCTACCTGTTCCGCCGCTGGAACCGTGTAGCACGAGATCAGCAAGCCTGACGTCTCTTGTGGCCGCCGTCCCCGCGCCTCACTAAATCGGCTTTTGCGTTGCAACCAATTGACGCGGTGCGACAATAACCACTGGCCAGCGCGGGCCAGGCTGGGGCGGGTCATCTGGAAGGGAGGACCGAGCATGCAAGCAGGCGACACTCACATCACTGTCATCCTTGACCGCACGGGGTCGATGGAGTCCATTCGGGACGACACAATCGGCGGGTTCAATACATTCCTGAAAGATCAGCAGGCCCGGCCCGGCGATGCAACGCTGACGCTGGTCCAGTTTGATTCACAGGACGCCTACGAGGTCGTGCACAACTTCAAACCGCTGGCCGAGGTTCCGTCACTGACACGGGATACGTACGTGCCGAGGGCAGCAACCCCCCTGCTGGACGCCCTGGGCCGCGGCATCAATGACCTTGAACACCAACTGGGTGCGCTCAGCGCGGACGAAAAACCCAAACGCGTCATGATGGTTGTCATTACTGACGGCCGCGAGAATGCGAGTCGTGAGTTCCGCAAAGAGCAGGTCTCCAAGATGATCAAGCAGCACACCGAG
>JAFGRR010000358.1 GCA_016935035.1 Phycisphaerae bacterium
CCCCGGACTTGCGTCCGGGGTTCTGATTAGGACTGCCCGCCCCGTGTGCTACCTACGGCCTCGGCACCACGCGCAGCACACTGCTCCGCGTTGCGAAATACAGCGTTCCCGCCGGCGTGAACGCCACGTCGGTGATGAACCCCGGCGAGATGATTGCGAACGCCTCTTCCGTCTCAATCGCCGTTCGAGACGCGTTCAACCCAGCGCTCACCAGCCGATCGCCGTCGCTGTCGCCGAAGAAGATGTTCAGGTAAGTGTCCGGCCCATACCGCGCGCTCGGGTTGACGCTCAGCCCCACCAGGTCGCGCGTCAGCACCGGGCTCGTGGCCAGCAGCGGGTCTTCATAGTCAGCATTGTCGGCGACAAAAGTGTCTTCGACATCCGAGTCCGCCAGCCCGACCACCGCCGGCCAGCCGTAATTCGCGCCAGACATCAGGCTGTTGATCTCGGTCACGCCGGCACCTTGCTGATCGAGGAAGAACACCCGCCCCGAATTAGCATCGGGCCCCAGGCCCGTCGGATTGCGGACGCCGCTGGCGTAGATCGCCGACTCCGGATCAGGATTGTCATCCGGAATGGTGCCGTCGTCGTTGTATCGCAGAATCTTGCTGGCCAGGCTGCTGTCATCGAGGGCCGCGTCCATGTCGCCCATATCGCCGAGCGCGACCAGCAGATGGCCGTCGTCACCAAACGCGATCCGTCCGCCGACGCGTGTGCCGTCGCCGGTGGGCAGACTCGCGACCAGCACCTCGCCGCTGGTCGCGACGTTGTTGCTCGTCTCGAAATACACCACGCGGTTATCGATGATCATATCGACGCCCGACTCGTCAGCGGCGCTATCGGATCGGCTGTAGAACACGTACACGCGGCCGTTGTCGTCAAAGTCCGGATGCAGCGCGATGCCGATCAGGCCTCGCTCGCCCGCGTAGTTCACCGGCAGATCAATGACTTCCTGCTCCTGAAGCTGGTCATCGACAATGACGCGAACCTTGCCGGTTTCCTTCTCGACGTAGAACACGTCGCCATTGCTGGCAAACGCCAGCGCCACCGGGTGCGCCGCCGAGTTCACCACATACTCCGCGAGAAGGTCAGAACTGATGATGGCCGGATCGGGAAAGAAGTTCTGATTGCAGCCGGCGAGATTGACTGCCAGCGCGGCGGCGATTGTCACGACGAGCGACGACCAGACGTTATTACGCATCATTCGTGTCTCCTGCGGGATCGTTGGCAGGCCGATGATAGGCCAGCGCACGGCAAGCGCAAAGCCCGCGCAGGGCCTCTCCCACACTATCGGCGATTCCCCCACCAAGATCTGAACCGGTCCCGGCAACGGGCGAAATGTAGCGGCCGACGTCCCGTCGGCCGTCTTCGCACCGTGTCTTGGGTGGCATGCCCAAGCGCAGCGCGGGCATGTTTGACTGCGGTGGTACCGGCCCGTTACGCCAAAGACGGCCGACGAGACGTCGGCCGCTACATCGGGTCCTTCCCGTGGATACGGGATTATGCCAACAACACGCTGTCGCCGGCCTTGATCGCCGGCTTGCTCTTCAACTGCCGCCGTAGATCTTCCGCGTCCAGCGCAAACGCCGGGCTGATCTCGATCGTCGCCGCCGGCTCGCCGTCCTCGCCCATCGGCACCTCGACGCCCGCCGACGCCAGCCAGCGTGCCGCGCGCCGATTCAGATCGCGCCGCGCCGTGACGGCCGAATCCACCCCGGTCGCGTTCTTGACCGGGCTGAACTCCTCCTCACGCCGCGTGTACATGACCAGTGCATTCTCGGCCAGCGGAATCGCGTCGAACACGAACATCTCGAGCTTGACGCCGTTCGGTTTGTCCGGGTCGATCGCGTTGCCCTGGTCGTTCACCGTCGGCACCTTCTTCTCCGCGCGGTGCCACGGCATATGCAGCGTCGCCGTCTCAGACGTCAGCCGCTCGACAAACGCCCGGCTCAGCACGTGGATCGCGATACTGCCGGCGTCAAAACGCCGCGTGCCGTCTGCATTCCGTGCCACGGCCAGTTCGTCCGGCAAATCGCTGTACTCGATGACCATCAGCTTGCCGTCGGCGATACAGAAGTTGCCTACGCGTTCCTTGTCGTCGGCCTTCGTGACGGCTTTGCTCGACATCTCCGATCGCTTCATGATGTGCAGCCCGATGAACAGCGGATCGATCGGCCGCACCAGCGGGTTGTCGACCTGAAAATAGCTGATGTGCTCGACGCCGCGCCGCTTCATGTCATCGAGCGCGCCGCTGACCGACAAAGCCCGCAGACTTCCGCCATGCCCGTCCGGCGACAGGGCAATCCGACTCTTCGACGCCAGCATGATGCGTCCATCCGGGTGAAACGCCGGCATCTGCCCCTGCATGAAGAAGCGTACGTCATCGGCCGAGAGACCGAAGTACTTGTTCTCGGTGAAGAACGCCTGAGTTTCCTCGTGATTGGCCGGCCCGGTCATGACGTACCATGGTGGCCGGCGACCGTAACGCCGCTCGATGCCCAGCAAAGCCTCGGCGAACACCTGAAAGAGCGGCGCGTTGCGCACCAGCGTCACTTGATACGCGCCCTTGGGGCCGTCATAGCCGAGCCGGCTGCCCTGACCGCCGGCCACCACGAACGCCGCCACCTGGCCCTTCGCGATCGCCTGCTCGCCCAGCCTGAGAGCCTCGGCGTACATGGCTGCGTGAGCGGCATCGGCTTCGGCGGGCAGGATCTCCGGCGGCTGGATATCGTGCGGCAGTTCCAGCACCGGCCGGTTCCTGACCATCGGTTCCACCAATGCCGCGCACCGCTTCAGATCCACCTGATCGAGGTCTGCGAGCAGGGCGGCCTTTGCGGTGTCATCCAGATCCGCCCAGAACGTAAGCACATGCTCTTGACCAACTTGCGTGAGGTTCGCCCGGGCCGCATCGTATTTCGACTGCAAACTGGCCATTGTCATGAGGTTCCGTGAACCGGTGTTTGTGGAAAGGCCGACATATTAGATGTGAGCACAATGCTGGTCAAACAGTGTCGCTTTTGGTGCGGCTGCGTCGCGGCTACGCTCGCGTTGCCGTGTATGGTTGTTGCTGTTGGCGGTGACGATGAGGCGGCGACGCCTGTGTCGCAACCGGTTCGAGCCACGGCTGCGCCATGGTGGTTGGAGCGTGAGAGTCCGCGTTCACGTGTGATCGAAGCCCGCGACGAGGCCCCGCGCGACAACTTCGCAATCGACGCCTTCGCCGTCGAGGAACTGTTGACCCGCAGTGTGCAGACGCTCACTGGTGAGGCCACCCCAGAGCGTGCCTGGCGCGCCATCCTTGGGCCGGGCGAGCGGATCGTGATCCTGTTCGATGCCCAGGCGGATCGGCTTCAGGAAACATCAGACACTCTCGGCCGGGTGTTGGTTCGGCAAATCACCTCGGCCGGCTATGACCTTACCGGGATTACGCTCGTTAACGCTCCCGAACGCCTGTCGCGGTCGCTGAATACTCGGCCGCCGGAGCATGGTTGGGGTCAGGCTATACCCGTTGGCCGTCAGATGGAGCAGATACCGAGCTATCTGGACGAAGCCGACGCAGTCATAAACATCTCGACGCTCGCCGCCCAGCCGATCGGGGGTGTGTCCGGATGCGTTCAGAATGCCGCACTGTCGTTTGTGCGGCACCCGGCGCGATATTATAGGGATGATGGCCCGACGCTTGCATCGCAAGTACTTATGAATGAGCGTGTTAACAGCAAGATTCGCATCAACATAGTAAACGCGCTTCGAATCATCCTGGAGGGTGGGGCGGATGCTCCAGCCGACCAGGTCGTGGGTTTCGGAGGCCTGTTTGTCGGCTTTGACCCGGTGGCGGTGGACACCCAGGCACTGAGTGTCCTTCTGCACGAACGACATCAGGGCGGCATTCATGCGCCGATCGATTCTGAATTCCTGGACGCGGCGACAGAACTGGGCCTTGGACGCCGCCAGATAGATGCAATCCAGCGAATTCCGATAAGTCTGGGCGGCTGAGACCGTTCCCGGGGCCGAATACGGTGCCTGGCGAGTTGACGTCGGTCTTGACTGTGAGATGGAATGTGGTACCATACCAGCGTTGGATGAATGCGCTTTGGGATAGGTGTAAGCAGTCGGCGTTTCATATACTGTTATCCTCATAACTCATTAAGAATCATCAACTAACGCCGCTCATACCGACCGAATCATCCTGACACCTACCCGCCCATGCATGTGTGTCGTGCATATAGAGCGCGCAGATTGTGCGCGGTGTGTTGTACGCCATGCGCTGGTCCACTGTTATATGAAACGATGTGAACCCCTGTACGACGCCCGAACCCATGCGGGCGTCGGCCGGCCAGTCGGCGTACGACTGACCCGGTCAAGCAGCGATCGAGCCGCTTCTCGAACGCCGTAGATCCACGCGTGTTGCGTGGCGGCAGGAGCAGCTCAGGCTTCTTTGGCCATCTTATATCGGAGATACGTTCACGGACGCTCCTGGCGGAGTGGTCTTGATCGTGAAACGGATCATGGGAGTGATCAGGAGGTCATCGGTGAAAAGAAAAGGTTTTACGCTGATTGAGTTGCTGGTGGTGGTCGCGATCATCGCATTGCTGATCTCGATCCTCCTTCCCAGCTTGGCGCGGGCTCGAGAACTGGCGAAGCGGGCCGTCTGTCGCGCGAACATGCGCGGTATCGGACAGTCCTGCTACATCTACTCGAACGACTACGAAGAGACTTTCCCAATCGCGAAGTACAAGAGGAGTACCACTTCGAGCGGTGACGACGGCGAGAC